>JAYVEE010000077.1:0-6261 GCA_043749005.1 Polaromonas sp.
CATCGCCCGAGACGCGTAAAGCTGGCGTGACGGTGGTGCCGTTTATTCGCCTGTATCGAAACCGGGCAGATTACGACAACTGGTTTCGTGACGAGACGATTTTCGACATGGTGCAAACAGAGTTTGCACGCGGCGTAGAAGGTGATCAGGCCGGGCCCTTTAAGGGCATTGGTGAATTTCATTTGTACGACAGCGCAAATGCCAACAGTGCGTTGGCTAAAAAGCTGATGCAGTTTGCCGCCAAAAACAAACTGGCTGTATTGGCGCACGTCGATGACACGGCCATTGATTTGCTAATGGCTCATGCACCTGATGCCAGGCTGATCTGGGCGCACACCGGCATTGGCGGCGCGTCAGTTGCGCGTGTGGACGAACTGCTGGAAAAATACCCGCAACTGATGGGTGAGCTGTCGTACCGGCCTGGATTGTTGTGTGACAACGGCAAGCTCTGCGGGCAATGGCGCTCCCTGCTGCTCAAATACCCGACACGCTTCATGATTGGCTCAGACACTTGGGTTAATCAGCGCTGGCAGTACTACGAAGAGCAGATGTTGGGTTATCGCACCTGGCTCGGAGACTTGCCGCCCGATGCGGCGCGCAGGATTGGCTGAAGCAATGGGGCGGATTTTTTTGGCGTGAAGTAGAGCAAATGATTCAACTGCACTACTACCCCAGCACCGCATCGATGGCGCCACATATTTTGCTGCGTGAACTGGGCGTGCCGTTTGAACTGTTGCTGGTAGACCGAACGCAAAACGCGCAAAAAATGACCGCGTATTTAAAGCTCAATCCGAATGGGCTGATACCAGTACTGACAAGCAACGATGAAGAGGGCGAACTGGTGCCTTACGAGGCTGCCGCAATATGCCTGCACCTTTGCGACGCGCATCCGGCGGCAGGCTTGGCCCCAAGAGTTGGTACGGCGGCGCGTGCGCATTTCTACAAATGGCTGATGTGGTTGACGAATACTTTGCAAGCGACATTGATCACGTATTTTTACCCTGAGCGCTGGGTCAATGTTGGCAACGACGCGGGCGCAGCACAGGTCAAGGCTCAAGCCGAAATCAAAGTTGGTGTGCTGCTCGATCAGCTTGATGCCGAGCTGGCCCGACAAGCGTTGTTGCATTCCGAGCCGTGGCTGCTGGGCGCCAGCTATTCAGCCATCGATATTTACGGCCTGATGCTCTGCCGCTGGACGCGCAACTTCACCTCGAACCCCGCCAGAGACAGAACGCACCTGGGGCCCTATTTGCAGCGAGTGCTGGCACGGCCTGCAGTGGTCAAGGCGTTCGAAGCCGAGGAACTGGCGCAGCCTTGGGTTTGAAATAAATCGGGCGCATAAAAACAGCAGCGTACGAGATTCAAAGGGCTTTCGTTCACATGCTGGTTAAGGCAGTCGCGGTGCAAGCTGTAGCAGGTCAGCCAAGTCCTTCTTCCAAAACTTGGCAAACGCTGTAGTGCCGTGACCGAAAGTGTCGGCGCTACCAGGGATCAGTAAAAGACGGGCATTTTTGATGCGCTTGATCTCGCTCTCCATCACGCCCAACTCGGGCGGATTACGCTCGTCGTCGGCAGAGTTGATGGCCAGAACCGTGGCTGTTATTTTGTCTAAACCAGGTGCGGGGTTGTAGTCGCGCGACGATTCCCATTGGTACAAGTGGTCGTTGGCGTCGCCCAAAAAAGAATTGGTCAAACGTTGCTGAAGCAGCGCGTCGACCTTTTCACGCGTGGGTGCCAATTTGAGCAAGCCCTGGTTGCCGCCAATGCTGGCCGCACCATAAAATACTGATGCGAATTGCAGGCTGCGAGGCTGCTGAATATAGTTCCCACCTTGCCACTCCGGGTCTTTGCGTATCGATTCAGTGAGCATGCGCCGCAGCATCCAGTTGCGGCCCGACATTTCAGTCGGCATGGACGCCATGGGAACCGCCACGTCCATCATGCCTGGGTATGTTTGTGCCCACATCCAGGTTTGCATGCCACCCATGGAGTTTCCAACGATGACGCGCAAGTGTTTGACCTTTAGATGTTCGGTGACCAAACGATATTGCGCACTGACCATGTCGTCATAGTTGTAGGCGGGGAACTTGGCGCGCAGACCGTCAGACGGCTTGCTGGATTTACCCGCTCCAAGAGCGTCAGGCAAGATGATGAAATAACGGCTGGCGTCCAGCGGCTGACCGGGGCCGAACAGCTCGCCCCCAAAATTTGGACCCAGCATGCCTGTGCCAGACCCGGTAGTGCCATGCAAAATAAGCACCGGCTCTCCCTTGGCCTCGCCCAGAGTGGTGTAGTGCAGGCGCAGCTCGGGCAGCACATCGCCGGTACTAAATTTGAAGTCTTTTACAACCCAGGTGCCTTCAACAGGCTTGGGTGGATCGGCCGCTACTGCCGGTGTTGAGTTCAGCCCTGTAACCAAAACGACCACTGCGGCTAACGCCGTAACCCATTGCTTTGATCTGAAGTAAATGGTCATCTTTGAGTCCTGGAAAGTGATGCCAAAGATTAACAAGCCGGCTCGACATGGTCAAACGGGTTTGCCCTGTGAAAAAGGAATGTACACAGGCTTTCAATGCTTCAGCAGCGCCTCATCCAGCACTTCAACCCAATGCCGCACCGGCGTTGCGGTGCCGCTTTGCAAATGCGTGATGCAGCCAATGTTGGCTGACACGATGACTTCGGGTTTCATCTCGCTCAAGTTGCCGAGCTTGCGGTCGCGCAGCTCGTAAGCAATTTTCGGTTGCAACACTGAATACGTGCCCGCCGAGCCGCAGCACAAGTGCGCCTCGCAGCTGGCGGTTTTGATGTTGAAGCCAAGAGCACCCAAATGTTGTTCAACACCACCGCGCAGTTGCTGGCCGTGCTGCAAGGTGCAGGGTGGGTGAAAGGCGATTTGCTCCGACCTTGCTGAAACTTTGTCGCGCAGAGCTTCAACCAAATCAGGCAGCAGCTCGCTCAAGTCGCGCGTCAATTCGCTGATACGCTCGGCCTTGGCAGCATATTGCGCATCACCCGCCAGCGCGTGGCCGTAGTCTTTCACCATGCTGCCGCAGCCCGATGCATTCATCACAATGCTTTCTATGCCAGCTTCCACATGCGGCCACCAAGCATCGATGTTGCGACGCATCTCGTCCTTGGCCCCGTCATGGTCGTTCAAGTGAAATTTGACCGCACCGCAGCAACCGGCTTTTTTGGCGACCACGGCCTGGATGCCTGCTGCATCCAGCACTCTGGCCGTGGCGGAGTTGATGTTGGGCGACATGGCAGGTTGCACGCAGCCCTCCAGCACCAACACCTTGCGTGCGTGGTGGCGTGTCGGCGTTACGCCCGCCGATTGCCTGGCAGGCACTTTGCTTTTAAGCGATGCGGGCAGCAAGCCGCGTACCGCCTGGCCCATCGCCATGGCAGGCGCAAACAGTGGTGAAGGCAGACCTTCTTTTAGTGCCCAGCGCATGGCTTTTTCAGCCAGCGGCCTTGGTACACGCTCATCAACCAGCTTGCGGCCAATATCAATCAAATGGCCATATTGCACACCGCTGGGACAGGTGGTTTCACAGTTGCGGCAGGTCAGGCAGCGGTCAAGGTGCAGCTGTGTTTTGCGGGTGGGCATTTCCCCTTCCAGTACCTGCTTAATGAGGTAAATGCGACCGCGCGGGCCGTCCAGCTCATCACCCAGCAATTGATAGGTGGGGCAGGTGGCGGTGCAAAAGCCGCAGTGCACACACTTGCGCAAAATCGCTTCGGCCGCAAGGCCATCGGCAGAGCTTTTGAATTCAGGAGACAGGTTGGTTTGCATATTTCTTTAAGGTAATTAGTGCGCCAGTCTGGCTTTGCGGCGTTGCTGGCGACGCCAGTCTGCATATAGGGGCGGCAGTGAAATGGCCAGCAAGCCAAGCGCCAGCGGAACCACCCAGATAAAGCCAACATACTTGAAACCCAGCGCGCCGACCAGGCCGCCACTGATAAACATGCCGAGCAACGTCGCGTAAAGCCGCAGCTTGATCCGGTTGGCTCGCACCCGCGATTCAAGCGAGCTGCCAGTGCGGTTCCAGTAAAACAGCTTGCCCAGCTCAATGCCCAGGTCGGTGATGACACCCGTCATGTGCGTGGTGCGGATTTGCGACGCCGAAATTTTGCTGACCAGCGCATTTTGCAGCCCCATGGTGAAGGCCAGCACCAGCAGCGTGAGTGGCACGGCAAACGGCGTTTGACGGCTCAAGGTTGCGCCCATCAGCCCGAAAATCAGCAGCAATACCGCTTCAACCAGCAGGGGCAGTGCCACTTCACTGCGCAGCCAATTGTGGCGCGACCAATTAACAAGTACTGCCGTCAGTGCCGCGCCCGCCGTGAAGGCCAACAAGGCACCAAGAGCACCCAACACGAGCTTCATGTTGCCCACAACCAGGTTGTCTGCCAGCATGGATGCAAAGCCCGTCATGTGCGAGGTGTACATGCTGACCAGCAGAAAACCGCCTGCGTTGATAGCCCCCGCATTGAACGCCAGCAGCCCTCCCAGCAACCGGTTGGTAACAGCAGTGCGGTGCTGCCCGGTGAGGTGGCTGAGGGGTCGAAGGCGGCGCATGGCAAGCACTACCAGTCTGCGTGTATTCGGTGCGGGTTAAACACGCCTGATGGGTCAAACTCACGTTTTAATTCGCGCTGGATGCGATCCAGTGGAGGTTTTAATGTGTCGAAACGAAGGGTAGCGCCCTGTTCGCGGGTGCTAAAAGCTATAAGAAGTGTAGCGTGCCCGCCTGCAGCCTGAGCCAGTGCGCGAAGCTTTTCTCCTTGTGATTCCTCAGCCCGCACCCAGCGTTGGCCACCATGCCATTCAATAAACGGCGAATCGGGTAAGTCAAGCGCGGGCGTGGTTTGCGGTACGGACAAGCGCCACAGATCTTGTGTATCGGTACGATCCTTAAACCACGACAATTGCTGGTCACGGCAAAGCTTCCAGTCACTGGCAGCCTGCATTTGAGGCAATCGCTCACCGCCCAGTTTGGCGCACGCCGATTCAACCGCCGCCACCGCCCCGCGCAAGCGCAAGTAGAGCGTGCCTTTGCCTTTCTCCTTTGAATCTTCATTCACCCAGCAACTGGCATTCAGTGGCAGCGGCTGGCCGCCCCAGGTATTGAGCTGCATCAAAGCCTGGGCCTGCAGCATTTCAAACTTCAGCGTCGCTTCAAGCGGGGCAATTGGCAGCACCTTTATGCTGACTTCAGTCAGCAACCCCAGCGTGCCCATGGCCCCCACCATCAGGCGCGACACGTCGTAGCCCGCCACGTTTTTCATGACTTGCCCGCCAAAGGTCAAATGCTCACCTTTTCCATTGATCAGTTTTACACCCAACACAAAGTCGCGCACAGCGCCCGCACTGGCGCGCGCCGGCCCGCTCAGACCGGCGGCCACCATGCCGCCCAAGGTCGCACCAGGGTTGAAATGCGGAGGTTCAAACGGCAGGCATTGGCCTTGCGCCAAAAGTAAAGCCTCAAGCTCCGCTAGCGGCGTGCCTGCCAAGGCAGTAACAACCAGTTCGCTTGGCTCGTAACTCACCACGCCATTCAGCGGGGATGTATCCAGCAACTCCCCTTCAAGCGCTTCGCCATAAAAGTCTTTGCTTCCGCCGCCGCGAATACGCAAGCAGTTGCCAGAGACTGCAGCACAGCGCACCCGCTCGGTTGTTGCAAGAATGAAGTCTGTGTTTATTACCATACCCAATAGTACGCGGCGCAGGACAGGGATACGTTGAATTTTATGAACAGTGTTTGTTCTGTTTTTTTAATCCGGTGTTTAGTAAGTACCCAACAAAACCACAGTTTTAACCCGCTTTTACCTTCAGCCGCCAGGCATGCAGCAACGGCTCGGTGTACCCACTCGGCTGTGCCAGCCCTTTAAACACCAGGTCAGTCGCGGCCTTGTAGGCCATTGACGTGTCAAAGTTGCCCGCCATCGGCTTGTAGAGTTTGTCGCCTGCATTCTGACCGTCAACCACGGCGGCCATGCGCTGGAAGGTCTCGGTGACTTCTGCTTTGGTCACTACGCCGTGCAGCAGCCAATTGGCCATGTGCTGGCTTGAGATTCGCAGAGTGGCGCGGTCTTCCATCAGGCCGATGTTGTGGATGTCAGGCACCTTGCTGCAGCCCACGCCCTGGTCGATCCAGCGCACCACGTAGCCCAAAATACCCTGGGCGTTGTTGTCGAGTTCCTGCGTCTTTTCTGCCGCGCTCCAGTTGGGTGTGGTCGTCACGGGAATTTGCAGCA
>JAYVEE010000078.1:0-6231 GCA_043749005.1 Polaromonas sp.
GATTGCTGCGCGCTCATTGTTTAAAAAGCCCTTCAGGCTTGAACAACAAAACGCCAGCCATCAACATGTACACCAGCATGCCCGCCATTTGTGGCAGGAGCACCTTGCCAAACGTATCGACCAGCCCCACCAGCAGGGCCGCAATCAGCGCGCCGCGCACAGAACCGATGCCGCCGATCACCACCACCACAAAACACATGATGAGCACCTGCGAGCCCATATTGGGGTACACGCTGGCAATTGGCGCAGCGATCATTCCCGCGACGGCTGCCAGGCCAACGCCGAGTGCAAACACGGTCGCGTGTATCAGTTTGATATTGACACCCAGCGATTCGGCCATGTCGCGATTAAACGCGCCTGCACGGATTTTCATGCCGAGGCGGGTTTTTGATATGAGCAAATACAAACCAATCGCCAGTGCAATGCACACACCTGACATGAAAAGGCGGTACACCGGATAAGACAAATTTTCCGTCAATGGGATCGATGCACTGAGCAATTCGGGAATAGTGACGCCATGCACGTCATCACCCCACACAATCGAGCGCAGCTCTTCAAAAATATAAATCAAGCCAAACGTCAGCAGCACCTGGTCGAGATGAGGGCGCTTGTAAAAGTGCCTGAACAGCAGCCATTCAAGCGCCAGGCCAAATGCCACTGCAAGCACAGAGCCCGCCAAGATAGCCAGCGTCAAGCTACCAAAAGCAGAGCTGAGCGACCAGGCCAGATAGGCCCCCAGCATGTAGAAACTGCCATGCGCCAGATTCACCACGCCCATGATGCCAAAAATCAGCGTCAAACCCGCAGCCAGCATGAACAGCAGCAGGCCGTACTGCACGCTGTTCAGCAGCTGGATGAGGAATTGGGGAAAGTCCATGCGTAATGAATTGCAGATGAAGTCAAACAGGAGTCGCGAACCGGGGTTTGCCAGTCCGCAGTGGGGTTAATGGTTTATTGAAGGGTTGCTGGGTCAAATACCAATTTCGCTGTGGCAGGTAACGCTACACCCTGCAGGCGAGCCAAGGGCTCGGCGAATTTTGGCTCTGACCACAAAATCCCTTGACGCTACACGCAGTGAGCAAACGTGGCGGTCATGTCATCTTGCAACCAGCGCCACTGTCCGCCAGAGCTTTTGCCGCAACCCCAATTACCTTGTTCTCCTTGTTTTCCACCTGGCGGATATAAATGTCCTGTATCGGGTTGTGCGATGGGCTCATCTTCCATTTGCCGCGCGGGCTGTCAATTACTGCGCCTTCCATGGACTTGTACAGCGCAGCCTTGTTGGCCAAATCGCCTTTGACCGTATTTGCGCCTTGCACCAAAAGCAGGCCAGTGTCATAGCCTTGTACCGCGTACACATCGGGCTGGCTACGAAATGCCTTGGCGTATTCAAGGCGGAATGCCTTGTTGCGCGGGGTGTCCAGCGAATCGCTGTAATGCATGGTGGTGATGATGCCGTCGGCCGCGGGACCTGCAGCGTCCAATATGCCCTCGGTCAAAAAGCCTGAGCCATAAAGCGGAATCTTGCCCTTCAATCCTGCTGCTGCGTAGTCCCGAATGAACTTGGCCGCACCACCGCCCGCCCAAAAGCAGGCAACCGCATCTGGCTTGAGTGCGGCAATTTCGGTGAGCAAAGCCTGAAACTCAACTTGTGGAAACGGCAGGCCCAACTCTTTGATAACAGTGCCGCCTGCCGCCGTGTAACCTTCTTTGAAGCCTTCAAAAGCCTCGTCGCCAGCGGCGTATTTCCAGGTGATCCAGACTGCCTTTTTATGCCCCTTGTCCACCATGACTTTGCCAAGCGCGCGCGTCGGCTGCGAGTTGGTAAAGCTGGTACGAAACACATTGGGCGCACACAGGCCGCGCGTAGCTGCATGCACGCCGGCGTTAGGGATCAAACTCAGCACGCCCGTATCACGCGCAACTTTTTGAATGCCCATTTGTACGCCTGAATGCACGGTGCCGACGATGACATCGACCTTGTCGCGCTGAACCAGCTTGCTAGCGTTTTCGATGCCTTTGGACGGGTCCGATTCGTCGTCGACTTTGAAATACTCAATTTCCCGACCGCCAAGTTTGCCGCCTTGTTCATTAACAGCCATACGAAAACCGTTTTCGATGGCCACACCCAGCTGGGCAAACGTGCCGGTATAGGGAAGCATGAAGCCCACGCGCACCTTGGCGCCTTGCGCCCGCACAATTTCAGGCAGCAGCAGGCCTGCGGATGCAGCTCCGATGACAGCGGCACTGCGGGTCAAAACAAGGCGACGAGAGGTCATTGAAAACTCCTGGTGTGAGATTAAAGCTGTACGACAGAAATGGTAAACGTGGTGCAGTTTGTTGACCCTAGTGTAAAACCCGATCTTCAAACTTAAATTGTTTATACATAAAGCAAGTATTACTTTTTAATCAGGCAGTTCTTTGCCTTTAAAGCACTCAGCCACTATGCCTTTTGCCGCAACTTGAAGCGTTGAATTTTGCCCGTAGCCGTTTTTGGTAATTCGTTCACAAACTCTATCCAGCGCGGGTACTTATACGGAGCCAGGTGATGTTTGACATGGGCTTTCAGTTCGTCGGAAGCAGCGCTTTGACCTGATTTGAGGACGACATAGGCTTTGGGTTTGATCAGCTCGTCATCGTCCGGTATGCCTATCACCGCGACTTCGAGAACTGCCGGGTGAGTCATCAAGCAGGCCTCGACCTCAAACGGTGACACGTAAATACCGCCAACCTTGAGCATGTCGTCGCTGCGCCCGCCATAGGTGTAATAACCGTCGGCATCACGCGTGTACTTGTCGCCACTTTTGGTCCAGTCGCCTGCAAAAGTAGCTTTGGTTTTGACGCGGTTATTCCAGTACATGATCGCCGATGTGGGGCCGCTGATGTGCAGTTCACCAATATCGCCCGCACCACAATCATTGCCGTCGTCGCCGACGATGCGCAATTGGTAACCAGGTACGGCCTGGCCCGTGGTGCCATAACGCACCGCGCCGGGCCGATTGCTTAAGAAGATGTGCAGCATTTCGGTCGATCCGATGCCGTCCAGAATTTCCACGCCGTAAGCCGCGGTGAACTTTTTACCAATCTCGGCTGGCAGCGCCTCGCCCGCGCTGGTACAAATGCGCATCGCTACATCAGCTTTGGCAGGACGGGCCGGGTCCGCCAGCAGGGCAGCGTACAGCGTAGGTACACCGTAAAAAATGGTCGGTTTGAAACGGGTCAGAACGTTAAACACGTCGATCGGCGTAGGCCGTGCAGGCAGCAACACGGTAGTGGCCCCTACTGCCATGGGGAACGTCAGCGCATTACCCAGGCCGTAAGCAAAAAACAGTTTGGCTGCAGAAAAAACCACGTCCGAATGCCTGATGCCCAACACGCCGCGCCCATACAGCTCGGCGGTTTGAATCAGGTGGCTGTGCAAATGGACCGTACCCTTGGGACGGCCGGTAGAGCCGCTTGAGTAAAGCCAGAAGCAGGCGTCGTCCGCACAGGTATCTGCTACGTTCCACGCTATGGTTTCAGTAGCTGTTTGCGCCTTGATTAATTGGGCTAAAGACTTGTTTGAGGACAAGCTTTGGTTAAAAGCTGTGTTGTTTGATTCTCCAGCAACGACAACGAGCTTCAAGGTGTCAATTGAGCCGATGAGGGGCTCAAAAGCAGGCAGGAGAACATCAGACACCACCAAGCCCTGCGCCCGGGAATCCCGTAGCATAAAGTCAAAGTCAGCCGTGGTTAGCAGGGTGTTGGCCGCCACTGGCACCACGCCCGCCAAAATGCAACCCAAAAAGACCACTGGCCAGTCTGGTGTGTCCAGCATCGCAATCAGCACCCGGCTTTCAGGGACAAAGCCCTGAGCGCCTAAAGCCTTGGCAAATTGATGGGCCTGGAGCGTCAGCTCCCCATAGCTCAATGTTTCATTGCTGATGGCGTTGATGAAAGCAGTTTTCTCAGGCCAGTCGGCATTGCGTGCAAACAGATCATGCGCAGCGTTGTAGCGACGCGGAATGCTGACGTGCGGTGGTTGTGTACGGTGGTCGGCTGTGCTCAGGTTCATGTTTTGTCCCCAGTGGTCGATATCCAATCGCTATTATTTTTATAGCTGCTTGCGCCCGGATCTATTAGGCTAGAGTCTTATGTATTACCGCAAAATGATATTTGCAGTTTTCTTTGGGTTCTTTCATGCCGCCGCGGTACTTTGCAGCGTCTCAGCCAGCCACGTACGGCACCAGGCGGTTCCTTCTTCTTCGGGCAAGGTGCCAGTGCTGGCATCATGGAGATACATCTCACCCATGCGCTGCGCGCCCAGGTCAGCCAGGCGTTCGTCAAATTTTTTGCCACCAAAACAAAAGGTTTGTAGGTAGGTGCGGTCGCCCAAGGCGATCACGCCGTATTTGATATGACCCAAAAACTGCGGCGTTGCACTCATTGATTCATACAAGGCTCTGGCATTGTCTGGCACATCACCCTGACCATAAGTCGATGTACATATGAGATATATCGCATCTTTTGCATTTTCGGCGCTGAAAGTGCTGATATCGAGATTGTCCATCATCTCGATTTCAATATTACTGACCAGATCAGCGCAATCCATTTGAATCGCCTGTGCTACGTAGTCGGCAGTGCTGGTCATGGTGCCTACCAAAATTTTGAGCTTCATTTCCTCGTCCCCAAAAACAAGTTTTACAAAATATGCAATAAACTGCTTGACGTTGCAATACTGCGAAGTATACTGCAACAATGATTACCACCAGAGAAGTTGCGGAGCAAGACGCCAGCGCCACCCTGATTGAGTTGGGTTCGCGCATTCGAGCCTGGCGTGCGCGGCGCGGCATGACACGTAAGGCGCTGGCGGCTGACTCGGGTTTGAGCGAGAGGTTTCTGGCGGACGTAGAGTCGGGTAAGGGCAATGTGTCGATCAACTCACTTGAGGCTGTAGCTGGTGCGTTGAACATTACCGTGATCGATCTCTTGCAAGATGCACCGCGCCCGGCATTGGCACGTAACCACGGATTGCTGTCGTGCCTGGATGATTCGCAACTTGACCAGGCCTACAGCTTGCTCGGCAGCTCCTTTGGTTTAAGTGACGATTTGAGTCGCGAGCAGCGGGTGGCGCTAATTGGCCTGCGTGGTGCGGGAAAGTCAACGCTGGGCGCTCAGCTTGCGACCGAACGTGGTGTGCCTTTCATTGAACTGGACCGCGAGATTGAACGTGAAGCTGGTACCAGCATGAACGAGATTTTGCTGCTGCATGGGCAAGCGGGCTATCGTCGATACGAGCGACGCGCACTTTTGCGAATTGCTGAAGAACATCCTGACGGCGTGGTCATGACTACAGGCGGCAGTATCGTCAGTGAGCAGGAAACCTTTGATCTGCTGCAAAGCCGCTTTTATTGTGTCTGGCTGAAAGCCAGTCCTGAGGAGCACATGGTCCGGGTTGTTGCGCAAGGCGACATGCGACCGTTTGACTCCAATGGCGCAAGCCACGAGGCACTTGAAGACATTCGCCGCATTCTGGCCAGCCGCGAAGTGCTCTATGCGCGGGCTGATGCAGTCGTTGATACAGCAGCGCGCACCTTAAAACAGAGCATTGCAGATTTGAAAAGAGCTGTCCCACAAATTAACCAGAAAGAGACAACATGAACGCGATTACAGAGCCTTTGTTGTTCAAACAAACCATCGCAGGCCAGGAGCGCGATATGGTCAGCTTTGCTACCCACCCAGCCAAATACCAGCACTGGACTTTGAACGTTGACGGTGATGTAGCCAGACTCAAGCTCGACATCAATGAAGACGGCGGCATCAAGCCCGGCTACAAGCTTAAATTGAACAGCTATGACTTGGGCGTGGATATTGAATTACATGACGCCATCAACCGCATCCGGTTTGAGCACCCATCGGTCAAGGTCATTGTGTTCGAGTCAGGCAAAGAAAAAATCTGGTGTTCTGGCGCCAATATTTACATGCTGGGTGTGTCAACCCACGGCTGGAAGGTGAACTTTTGCAAATTCACCAACGAGACCCGTAACGGGCTTGAAGACTCGTCGCGGCACGATGGCCTGCAGTCCATCGCATCTGTCACGGGCGCGTGCGCAGGCGGTGGCTACGAGCTGGCCCTGGCATGCGACCGCATCATCATGGTCGACGATCGCAGCTCAACCGTCAGTCTGCCTGAAGTGCCGTTACTTGGCGTGTTGCCAGGCACGGGCGGCTTGACCCGCGTGACCGACAAAC
>JAYVEE010000079.1:0-6182 GCA_043749005.1 Polaromonas sp.
AGGCTCAATGCAGACTTAAAGCAGGAGATGGTCAGGCGTGTGCCTGTGCGAACTAAAGCCAAACTGCGTGCTGCTGCGAGTGAGCACATGGCCATGCTCTAGCAATCTCCTGAGCGAGTGATGGCCTCCTTTCAGGACCAGCGGGTTCGCTATGTCGCTTGATACTTCACAAGGCCGGAGCAATAGCACCGTGGGGCGCGCTTCCGCACGTTTGAGTACACCGCCTAGGCATGCGCTAGCCTCAACACAAAGTCAGGGGTGATAAGTGCCTGCCCGACCGTGCCGCGAATATCATCGGTACCAAAGTATTTTCTGATAAACCCGTTGAGTCTGGTCTTACCAATGCCGCTAAAGTCTGAGACTCTCATGGCTTGGCGGTAAAGGTAAGACTGTTGCCCCCTTGTGCCTTGACTAGCCAATAGTCCAGGTCGGTTAAATCAATGGATGCCGTACCTGAGACGATCACTGGTCTTGCCGAGTAATGCGTTTTGGGTAGGCGCCATACAAATTCATTGAGGCTAACGGGATGGCTTGCGCTGAAAAGAGTCTCTCCTGTGCTAGCGTTGATGGTCTGGGTCCAGGTCACTTGCAGGCGCGTGGTCATGAAATCTGCTAGGCGGGTCATCGTGTACCAGGCCAGCTTGCCAGAGTCGCGCTGGGTCTTGGCATAACTGAACATACCGCTGAGTACGTCGTACCAGAGATCAGCCCCTGGTGGATGCGCGTACACCATGCGAGACGTGTTCTGTGCAATATCGAAGTCGATCAGGTCTCGGTACCACTGGTTGACATCTGCCTTGGGCACGTTGAATAACTGAAACTCCTCGAAGGTTGCATATTGGCCTTGCGGTGTGACTGGCGAGACCCACAAGGACGGGTTGGCCAACACACCGTCTCGGTACTGCCGGGTTACGCCCAAGCCGGTGTGGCCGCCGAAGTAGGCCGCCACTACACCCTGAGATTCGAGCCAGCTCATCGCCCAGGATGGGTTATTGCCATTCGGTGCCGAATAGACACGCGCGAGACGGCCTACAACTCGCGATATTGCCTGGCTGTTAATTACAAGGCATTGCAAGAAATTATCCAAAGAACCTACGATGTTCAAGCAGGCACCTCCGGTACTGGCAGTCTCATTGGTTTCACTGACATTTGATCCGTAGAAATCATGGATCCAGCCCCCATGGCTGCCCACTGAGTGCCCGAAGTTATTGAAGGTTGTCAAGATTGACTGCGCCGTCAAATTATTGGGTAGGTCCCAGCCCAGTTTGTCACCTTTGGCAATCGTATCGGGCCCTGCCGTCATCCCAATAGAGAACTTGGCTCCCGGATCGTTAAACACGTTCTTGCTCATCAAGCTCAGGGTCGATGTCTGGGCTTCCAAAGAGTCCAGATGCCAATCAAAGGACATACCTGCGACTCCATTGGGCATGGAGGAAAGGTGTGGCAGATTTAAGACGTTACGCGCAAAGTAATGCAAGAAGCCATGCATTGGCAGCGCGTCAGTTCGCCCCTTGAGGTAAGTCAGCGGCATGTTGACGAACAAGACTTTGCCAGTTCCGACGGGGTTGACCCCGGCCACAAGGCCGAACTGTGGTGAATCGGCAAGCGCCAGTTGGCTTGGGTTGAAAGCCCCACCAAAATTCCCAGCTGTGGCATAAACCGGATAGATGAGATTATTAAACAAGTAACCGCTGTAGGCCTCCAACGTATTGTCGGCGGCGGAGTTGGGCGTCGTTGCCGGAGTCGAGGAGCCTAAAGTGACCTGGCTCACCGTGGGAATTGTTGGGTTTGTGAACGCGTTGCCAAAACTGACCGTCACCGTCATTGGCGCTGCCTGTCCCTGGGGCGTCGCTACGGGTGGCAGATAGCCAAGGGCTAGAAATTGTTGTGGGTCGAAGCCTGTCGCTCCACCTGGGTTTCCAGAGCTCGTGGGCAGAAATAAAGTGGTGCTGCCGGACACCCCCGCAGCGCCCTGCAAAGTAGAGCTAACGGCAACAGTCGCCGTATTCGGCACGGTACTAGGCGCAACGTAAGGCTGTGACTTACCAGGCGGCACAAGCAAGGACCGCATGGTCTTGCGCAAGGCCCGAACTGGGCCAAGTCCGGTGGTCCGATTAAGCAGTTCTGCATAGCGGATGTACTGCACACCTGCCAGATCACTCAGGCGCGAAGGCCCGGTAGCTGGGTAAAAGCCAGTAGGCGACAGCGCGCCAAAGTCGTAAACCAGCATTGTGCGCCCCTGATTTTGGGTGTATGCACGGATTGCAGCGATCAGTGCATCCGAGGCTTGGGTATGCAGGCTATCAGGCAAGATCAATCCAGCATAGGATGTAGCTGTGGCCCCCAGGGAGAGAAACTGGGCATCCGTGATTGGCCTCAGTCGCACTCCTTCCTCGAGGGCAGCGTCCTGCCATGCGGAAACACGGGAATCGGTCATATTCTGGCCATCCGGCACCAGCATCAGTAGTAAACCAGGGTCTGGCACAAGCGCAGTGACGGTCCCCAAAGGCGGCGTGGTGGTTGAGACCGATACCGAAACGGAAGGCCCAGCCACAGTTGGTACGGTGGGGATCGGCTTATTGGACTGTATCGTCGGCAGCATTGGTTGAACCGTACCTGCCCCTGCGCTGCTAACTCCACCACTGCCGCTGCTACTACTACTACCACTGCCACTGCTACTGCTACTACCACTGCTACTACCACCACTGCTACTACCACTGCCTGAGCTGCCACCGCCACCGCATCCCGCCAGTCCCAAACTAAGCGCCGAGAACATCAGCGCAAATCCGAATGGGCGCCAATGGCGTCGCATGGTGACAGGGCTAGAGAAATATTTGCGCAGATTCTTTCGAGAAGTAAATAATTGCATATGGCGTCCGAGAGATGGTCTTCAAAATTGACATTAATCGCTACTGTTCAGCGTTGTAAAGAAGTAAACGACGACTAAAGCATTTATAGATTCCCACAACACCATAGTGATTTATGTACGAGGACGACTTTCTTCTTTGTAGGTCTAGTACGCTGCTAGCAGACAACCTTGAACTTCGTAAACAGCGTAATGGATATGGAGTTGGAGTTGACCCGATTTGACGGACACCTTATCGTTAAGTCAAGAAGGAGTCCGGATGAGTCACAACCGCAACCCCAAGCCGCCCTATTGGCCCCAGTTTCGCCAGCAAATGGTCGAACTGGTAGCCGCAGGGCGGAGACCCAGCGAGCTGGCCAAAGAATTTGGCTGTCATGAAACCAGCATCCTGAGCTGGGTCCGGCGTCACGCCGCATCGGTAGAGTCGACCGCCAGCGCGGCCCCGGTCTTGCACGCCAACGAGCGAGCCGAGTTGATCGCGCTGCGCCGGGAAAACCGCCAAATCAAGCCAGAGCGCGACATACTTGCAAAGGCTACGGCCTGGTTTGCAGGCAGAAGCGATCAGATGTCCACGCCATCTACACGCTGATAGCAGCCAACCAGGCCGAACTACCGGTTGCTGCCATGCGCGATTGCCTACAAATCTCTAAGAGCGGTTACTCCCACTGGCATGGCCGCGTGCCAAGCAAACGTGCTGCCGCCAATGTCACGTTGCTTGCGCAAATTGAAGCGGCTCACCTCAAGAGTGACGCCACCTACGGCATGCCGCGCATCCGCGCGGAGTTGGCCGATCAGGGCGTTGTGGGCAGCAGCAAACGTATCGCTACAGTCATGCGGCTATCTCACATCCGCGGGGTCAGCCGCAGACGCTGTTACGTGGTCGCCACGACCAGAGACAAGCGCCAAAGGCCGGCACCAGATTTGGTCAAACGCCAGTTTGTGGCCACAGACATCAACCAGCTTTGGGTGGCCGACATGACCTACGTACCGACCTGGGCGGGTTTCCTGTATCTGGCGGTGGTCACAGACGTGTACAGCCGCAAAGTGGTGGGCTGGGCGTTTGGAGTGAACATGACGGCTGATCTGGTGATTGCTGCATTGAACATGGCGTTGCTCACGCGCAAGCCCGAATCGGTGATTCACCATTCAGACCAAGCAGTACACCAGTGTGGCGTTTGGCAAACGCTGCAAAGAAATGGGTGTGAGGCCCAGCTTGGGAACAGTCGGCGACGCCTATGACAACGCCATGGCAGAAAGCTTCTTTGCGACGGTGGAATGCGAACTCATTGACCGACGCTCATGGAAGACACACACCGAGGCCCGCTTGGCGATCTTTACCTGGATTGAAGCCTGGTACAACCCGCACAGGCGTCACTCAAGTCTTGGTCAGATATCACCGATTAACTTTGAAATGCTGAATGTCCAAAACAAAGAAGTTGCTAAAACACAAAAATCAGCAATGCCTGCGCAAACCGTGCCTTCAATTGACTGCGACCGTCAAGTCGATTTGATTGAAAATGCCCAAGGGGTCAAGAACCTCTAAACCGTCCGTGGAATCGGGGTAAGTCCAATATGCCTTGCTATGGACACTGGCGCTTAGTTGCAATGTCGATCATGTCTACTTTGAGTGCCACCGGGCGATCAGGATCAGGACTCTCGACGCAATTTGCGCCGAACCTTGGGTACCGTGCGTTTCCTGCTGACTCAGCGTTAGTCATAACCTTCCATAAAACTTTCTCGCGCTTGTAGCCCTTATCGAAAACTTCCCAAGTACCCGGCCAGAGCTGAACGTTACCCACGGGCTTAGCAACCCGAACGCCAAAATATTTCTCCAGGCACTTGGCTTCACTCACACCGCTTGGTTTCCTTTTAGCTAATCAATGTCATACCGGCGTGCTTGGATGCTTTGACATCAAACGTTATCGTCTCCTCACAGCCAGCCCCAGAAGCCGAGCGCTCAATCAGACAGTCGGCAAAATCTGCACCACCCTCGCCAAAGACCCGAACAGCACGCATCACCTGATCCGCACGCTCCACCAGCAACTGTTTCGTTCGCAAAATCGTCTCTAGCGCTTGCGCTACCTGCTGTCCAGTGAGCTCGTAGCAAGATGTCAGTACCCAATACAGCTCAACAACTGAGACCATGGTGATGTAGCCTGGTCTGACGGCATCCAGAGACTCAATCAGCTCGGTCGCCTTTGCCGACTGTTTTGGATCGTCCTGCATGATGTAGCGCACAACGACGTTCGTATCGAGGCCGATCATCGAGCAGCAGCTCCGCGCTGCGCAATGGCCGCATTCATAGATTCAATGGCTACGGCCTTCTTTGCCACTCCAAACATCCCCTTGAGCGCAGTAACCTCGCTGGTGGCGGCCACGAATTCGTAACGGCCTGGCGCGATCTGCACAAACTCCACGCGGTCGCCCGCATCAACCTTGAGGTCATTGCGTACTTCAGCAGGAATGGTGATCTGGCCCTTGGATGTGAGAGTGGCAGTAGACATGCTTTTGAATCCTTTGCCTTACTATGAAGTAAGGCGGCGTAATTGTCAAGTGAGACTCTTGCCAAATGAGCTTGGCTATAGCGCATTTGCAAATATAACCTCCAGTGTGGCCGGGTCCACATCCACGTAGCGTTGCGAACAGTCGATGGAGCTATGGCCCAGCAGGATGGCAACCGTGTCCATGTCGCCAGTCGAGGCCAGCACCTTGCCCGCGAAGCCGCGCCGCCCGCTGTGGCCGGAGCCTTTGATGTCTGCCCGCTTGCAGAGCGTGGTGATGCGACTTTGCAAGCTGTCGCATACCTTGCAATCCCTGCACTCGGCCGCTGCCATAGGCGCAGTTTAAGAGACTTCCAGAAACTGGAGGCACTTTCTTGCCGTGACCACCACCGGTTTCGCAGAAGGCTGAAAATCCGAAATCGCAAGCAAAATCAATGACTTGCGAATCGAGTGATCAATTACTGGGCCGCAGGCTTTCGCTTGGCTCTGGCACGCTTGGGTATCCAGGTTCTGCCCAACAAAGTCGTCAGGGGGTCTCGCTCCGAAAGTGCAATAACACGATCTTTGAGCTGAAGCATGACAAGAGCCTGGAGCAAGGTTCCGGCACGTACATTTGGCTCTCCAGCTTCAATTCGCCGCCGGGTCATCCTATAGATACGGCCTAATAAAGTTTGAACTTTTGCTATTTTTTTTGCTTCAAGCTTGCTGAAAAAAGAAAACGCAGCCAAACAAACACTCGATCAACTCCATGAGCGGCGCAAGCAAGTCGTGAGGTTGCATAAAAAGGGCATCAAGATCATGACCATCGTGGCAAT
>JAYVEE010000080.1:0-6115 GCA_043749005.1 Polaromonas sp.
CTGGCACTGTGCCCTCTTCGCTCAAGGCTTTTAGCGCGGCCACCACAATGTAATGACGGTTAATTTCAAAGTGCTCACGCAGTTTGCTTCTGAAGTCGCTGCGGCCGAACCCATCTGTGCCCAGCACCTTGTAGGTGCGGCCTTTGGGGATGTAGTTGCGGATCTGCTCCGTATAAGCCTTCATGTAGTCGGTTGACGCGATGACCGGGCCCGTGTGCTTTTCAAGCTGCTCAGCGACAAAGGGCACGCGAGCTGTTTCCAGCGGATGCAACAAGCTCCAGCGCTCGGCATCCTGGCCGTCACGGGCCAGCTCGTTAAAGCTGGGGCAGCTCCAGACGTTGGCGGCAACGCCCCACTCTTTTTCAAGCAGCTCTTGCGCAGCGATTGATTCACGCAGAATCGTTCCCGAGCCGAGCAGCTGAACGCGAGGCGCATTGGCTGCAGCGGTGTCTGCGCCTGGCTTGCACAGATACATGCCTTTGATGATCTGCTCTTCTGTACCAGCCGTAAGCCCTGGCATGGCGTAATTTTCATTCAGCAGCGTCAGATAAAAATAAACGTTGTCCTGCTTTTCAACCATGCGTTTCAAGCCGTGGTGCAAGATCACGCCGACCTCATGCGCAAAGGTTGGGTCATAGCTGATGCAGTTCGGAATCGTGCCCGCCATGATGTGGCTGTGGCCGTCTTCATGCTGCAGGCCTTCGCCGTTTAGCGTGGTGCGGCCTGAGGTGCCGCCCAAAAGGAATCCGCGTGCCTGCATGTCGCCTGCAGCCCAAGCTAAATCGCCCACGCGCTGAAAGCCGAACATCGAGTAGTACACGTAAAACGGAATCATGATGCGGTTGTTCGTTGAATACGACGTGGCCGCTGCAATCCAGCTGCTCATGCCGCCCGCTTCATTGATGCCCTCCTGCAGAATCTGGCCTTTTTTGTCTTCCTTGTAGTACATGACCTGGTCTTTGTCGACCGGGGTGTATTGCTGGCCATCAGGGTTGTAGATACCAATTTGACGGAACAAACCCTCCATGCCAAAGGTGCGGGCTTCATCAACCAAAATTGGAACGACTCGCGGACCCAGGGCCTGGTCGCGCAGTAGCTGGGTGAGAAAGCGAACATAGGCTTGCGTGGTTGAAATTTCCCGGCCTTCTGGCGTGGGCTCCATCACTGACTTGAAGGTGTCCAGCGCAGGTACGGTAAAGCTTTCGTCGGCCCTGGTGCGGCGGTGCGGCAGATACCCGCCAAGCGCCTTGCGCCGCTCGTGCAGGTAGCGCATTTCTGGCGTGTCGTCAGCTGGCTTGTAAAACGGAATCTCGGCCAATTGGCTGTCAGGGATGGGAATGTTGAAGCGGTCGCGGAAAGCCTTGATGTCTTCATCAGACAACTTCTTGGTCTGGTGCACATTGTTTTTACCTTCACCAATTTTGCCCATGCCAAAACCCTTGACGGTTTTGATCAACAACACGGTCGGCTGGTTTTTGTGTTTGACGGCAGAAGCAAACGCGGCGTAAACCTTTTTCGAATCATGGCCACCGCGGCGCAGGTCAAAAATTTCCTCGTCGCTCATGTGCGCAACCATCTCAAGCGCCTTGGGGTGCTGGCCAAAAAAGTGCTTGCGAACATAGGCGCCGTCATTCGCCTTCATGGCCTGGTAGTCGCCGTCCAGCGTGTCCATCATGATTTTTTTCAGGATGCCATCCTTGTCGCGTGCCAGTAGCGGGTCCCAGCCCGAACCCCACAGCAGCTTGATGACGTTCCAGCCGGCACCACGGAACTCGCCTTCGAGTTCTTGCACGATCTTGCCATTACCGCGCACCGGGCCATCGAGCCGCTGCAAATTGCAGTTGATGACAAAGATCAGGTTGTCCAGCTTTTCACGTGCGGCGAGGCCAATTGCGCCAAGAGATTCAACCTCGTCCATTTCGCCATCGCCGCAAAAGACCCAGACTTTGCGGTTCTCGGTATTGGCAATGCCGCGCGCGTGCAGGTACTTTAAAAACCGCGCCTGGTAAATTGCCATCAAGGGGCCAAGGCCCATGGATACAGTGGGAAACTGCCAGAAAGATGGCATCAATTTGGGGTGTGGATAGCTGGACAAACCTTTGCCATCGACCTCTTGGCGGAAGTTGAGCAACTGCTCTTCAGTTAGACGGCCTTCAAGGAAAGCCCTGGCATACACGCCAGGCGACACATGGCCTTGAATGTAGAGGCAATCCCCTCCGTGTTCCTTGCCAGGTTCGTTGGATTCGGCGTGCCAAAAATGGTTAAAGCCCGCGCCAAACATGCTGGCCAGCGATGCGAATGACCCAATGTGCCCGCCCAAGTCACCGCCATCGGCCGGATGCAAACGGTTGGCTTTGACCACCATGGCCATCGCGTTCCAGCGCATGTAAGCCCGCAGGCGCTTTTCAAACTCAAGATTGCCAGGCGCATGTTCTTCCTGCTCGGGCTCAATCGTGTTGACATAACCTGTTGTAGCGGAAAAAGGCATATCAATGCTTTTTTGCCGCGCGTGCTCAAGCAACTGTTCAAGCAGAAAATGAGCCCGCTCAGGGCCTTCACTTTCGATGACAGCAGAAAGTGCATCTGTCCACTCCCTGGTTTCTTGCGCGTCTTTGTCGAGCGCATCGTTCGAACTCAAGCTTGGTGCTTGAAGGGGATTGGCCGCCATGTCTTGTCTCCTGCTTTTAAATACTTCTGATATTTGCGTCGCTGCCGGGTCTGGTGCGGTGCATAAAACTTGTGCCTGATGACGTTTGTAAACGCTGATTTAGGCTGGAATACCTAGTTTCGCATATTTTTTTATAAATTTCAAATAGTGCACCTTGATTTCATATTAAGAAATAAATAAGATTTTGAAACCCATGTGAACGCGAAGAGTCCAGATCAAAGCACTTAAACTGTAGCTCGTCATTTATGTCCAGAAACAATCCTTCGTTACCCAATACGCCCACCAGCACCAAAGCAGTCGTTTGGTGGCGTCATTGGTGGCGCAAGCAATCACCCGCGCGGCAAGACCGGTTCATCATGCTGGGCCCGTTGATGGCGGTGATTTTGTTTTTGGCAGCCGTGATTGCTGCGTTTGGCTATTTGCGAATTGAGGAGATAGACCGGGAGCAGCAAGCACTAAAACGCGACGTCGAGTATGCGCAGCAACGTTTGCGTCTGCGCCTGCTGGAGCGCCAGGAGCAGCTAATGCGGATTGGCCGCGACGTGTCCAACCGCGAGATTGATGCAGAAGAATTTGTTGCACAGGCCGAGTCTCTGGTTAACCAATATCCTGAGCTGCTGGCAGTAAGCTGGGTTGATGGAAGGCGGCGTGTCAAGGTCAGCTATGCATCGGCCAGTGCCAGTGGCGACCAGATCCGCACGCCGGGTGAACAGCTGAAACTGGGTGAGACGGGCGGCACGTATGACTTGGCGAGAGATTTGCGCCAGCCTGTTTACTCAAGGCCATTGAGCCCGCAAAACAGCAGCCATGTCGACCCTTCTACGCTACAAATTTTAATTCCGCTCGATGACCAGGGCAAGTTTGGCGGCGTCATCATGGGGGAGTACGCCATCGACGGGTTGCTTCGCTTTGGCGTGCCAACCGAGGTCACCGCCAAATACGCAGTGACCTTGCTAGATGATCAAAACAATGTGCTGGCTGGCAACCTGCCGCCACCCCGCAGTCCTGCGGTGCGACTCCTGCCCTGGTCTGATGGCGCGTCAGAATACGAAATTCCGGTGTCTCCGGTAGGCAATGGTTTGTTGATACGCGCTCAAGGTTACCGGGCGTCGCTGGGTGTGGTCGGTAGCGGTTTTTTTTGGCTTGTCAGTGCATTGAGTGCGTTGACAGTCTGGATGTTGCTCGGCACTTGGCGACATACCCGGCGCAGGGTGCAGGCGCAGCAGGCTTTGATCAAGGAAACAAATTTTCGTCGGGCAATGGAAAACTCTATGCTCACCGGCATGCGCGCGCTGGACATGAAGGGACGTATCACTTACGTCAACCCAGCTTTTTGCCAGATGACGGGTCTGCAGGAGTCTGACCTGGTAGGCCGCATGCCGCCATTTCCGCACTGGCCAATCAACGAGGTTGAAACCTCAATGGCGCTCTTGAATGAAGAGCTGGCTGGGCGCGCACCCATTGGCGGTTTTGAGTTGCGAGTGCAGCGCAAAAATGGTGAGATTTTTGATGCACGCATGTACGTGTCTCCACTGATTGACCCCAGGGGTCAGCAAACGGGCTGGATGACGTCAATGACTGACATCACTGAGCCCAGGCGGATTCGCGATGAGTTGTCGGCATCTTACGATCGGTTTACAACTGTGCTTGAAGGTTTGGATGCGGCGGTGTCTGTCGCGCCACTGGGCAGTAAAGAAATGTTGTTTGCCAACAAGTTGTACCGCTCATGGTTTGGTGTCGAGGTGTCCGGTCATTTAAATTTGATCGCGCAGGCCGGTGTACCTGCTGCCCCTCCGACTGACGACGCACTTGATGCAGTCGACGGCCTGGCGGGGTTTCCAACTGACACTCTCACGACCGCGCAATCTGCAAACGCAGAAATTTATGTACCTGATCTGTCCAAGTGGCTGGAGGTGCGCTCCCGCTACCTGACCTGGGTCGACGGCCGCCTGGCGCAAATGGTCATTGCCACCGACATCACCCCGCGCCGCCACGCCGAAGAGCAGGCAGCCCAGCAGAACGAGCGTGCCCAAACGGCCAGCCGCTTGATCACCATGGGTGAAATGGCGTCCAGCGTGGCACATGAATTGAACCAGCCGCTAACCGCGATCAACAACTATTGCAACGGCATGGTGACTCGCATCAAAGCCGAAAAAATCTCTACTTCCGAACTGTTGCTGGCACTTGAAAAAACGGCGAAACAGGCGCACCGCGCGGGCCAGATCATTCAGCGCATTCGCTCGTTCGTCAAACGTAGCGAACCCAACCGAACGCTGACCGATGTGGGCACGATGGTGAGCAACGCCATGGAATTGGCTGAGATAGAACTGCGCCGACACCATGTGCGTTTGTCGCATTACATAGCAGCACGGCTGCCGCAAGTCTTGGTGGACCCGATTTTGATTGAGCAGGTGCTGATCAACCTTATGAAGAATGCGGCTGAGTCCATTGAACATGCCCACCTTCCAACGGCCAGGCGCAGCGTAGAGCTACGGGTGGTGCCCAAAACCATTGAAGACCAGCAGGTGGTGGAGTTTTCGGTGCTCGACTTGGGGGGCGGCCTGTCGCCTGAAGTGATGGGACGCCTGTATGAAGCTTTCTACTCCACCAAGGCCGAAGGCATGGGCATAGGCCTGAAGCTTTGCCGCAGCATTGTGGAGTCGCATCAAGGGCGGTTGGAGGCTGAGAACCTCTACAATAACCTGGAGGTAACGGGCTGCCGATTCACTTTTTGGATACCGGTGTCACCGTTGATTGCACCGCAGCTGGAGTCCACCACTTTTGCTACTGAATTACCAGTAGACGATTTGGCAATAAAAAACTCAAGTGCTTCTTAAGACGTTTACGAAAGAAAACTGGTTATGAGCTTGATTCCAAAAAAAGGCACGGTTTACGTTGTTGACGATGACGAGGGCGTGCGCGACTCATTGCAGTGGTTGCTCGAAGGCAAAGACTACCGGGTGCGCTGTTACGATTCGGCTGAAACTTTTCTAAGCCGCTACGACGCACGTGAGGTCGCTTGCCTGATTGTGGACATTCGCATGGGCGGCATGACAGGGCTGGAGCTGCAAGACAAACTTGTAGAGCGAAAATCGCCTTTGCCTATCGTTTTCATCACAGGTCACGGCGATGTGCCAATGGCCGTCAACACGATGAAAAAAGGCGCGATGGACTTCATCCAGAAACCGTTTGAGGAAGAGGCGCTTGTTAACCTTGTAGAACGCATGCTGGAGCAGGCCAAGGAAGCATTTGCCGGCCACCAGCAGTCCGCCAGTCGCGATGCCTTGCTGGCCAAGTTGACATCCCGTGAATCTCAAGTCCTTGAGCGTATTGTGGCGGGGCGCCTGAACAAACAGATTGCTGACGATCTGGGTATCAGCATTAAAACCGTTGAAGCACATCGCGCCAATATCATGGAAAAGCTGAACGCCAACACCGTGGCTGACT
>JAYVEE010000081.1:0-17440 GCA_043749005.1 Polaromonas sp.
TTAAGCGCGTAATAAGTCAGGTCGCTATTGGATGCAAGGCTCATTTTTTCCATGACGCGAGTGCGGTATGTGCTTACAGTTTTGACACTCAGCGACAACGCCTTTGCGATATCTCCAGCGGTTTCGCCTTTGGCCAATTTCAAAAATACCTGAAACTCGCGCTCAGACAATTGCTCGTGCGAGGCCATGTCTTGAGGACGGTTCAATTGCTGGGCCAACAATTCCGCCACGCTTGGCGTGATGTAACGCTTGCCAAGGGATATAACTCTTATGGCGTTGACAATTTCTTCCGGGTCGCATTCTTTATTCAAGTAACCGCTGGCGCCTTGGCGAATCAGGTTCACCGCGTAATGTTCTTCGGGATAGCCGCTCAAAATCAAAATGCCAACATCTGGTGCTTTAGCGCGAATCATGGCCAACGCATCAATGCCGCTTTGACCTGGCATTGATAAATCCATGACCAGAATATCGAGCTCCACATTGCGAACCAGATCAATGGCTTCACGCCCACTAGCAGCCTCACCTACAACACGCAAGTCAACATGTTCAGAGAAAAATTGCTTAAGTCCGGAACGGACGATGGCGTGGTCATCTACTATGCCAATTTTGATCATATTATTTTTTCTCCGAAAATCTCAGGTACAACTTCCATCAGCCAAACTTGTTATGCCAAACGGCTTTACCCGTAGATTATTGACGACATAGGCCGTAATGCCTGTAGGAGGATTTCCCGTGAAGTTTTTAGCATTGCCCAGAATGGCGATCAGTTTGCCATTGGCGATATTAGCTGTTATTGGCCTGATCTTGATCAATGAGGCTAGCTTTCGCAGCTCAAGCAATGCGATTGCTGACATTCAAGAAGCTCAGTTGACACGTGTTGCGCTCAACGATTTGAAGCAAACTATATTGGATGCGGAGACCGGGCAACGCGGTTACTTGCTGACCGGAGATGAACGCTATCTCGAGCCCTATAACAGCGCCATCAGTCAAGTCAACCAGCAACAGGACGTGCTAAGGCAAATATTGAGTCCATATAAAGAGCAGCTGTCTGAATTCGGCATCCTGTCGCGGCATATATCGCGCAAGCTGGCCGAGCTTGATTTGTCTGTGCGCATGCGCCGTGAAAATAAGGAAGAGGCATGGCGCTTTGTATTGACCACCGACGTGGGCAAAGAGCACATGCAGGCAATACGCGCGCAAACAGACAAGCTTGCCGCGACCAGTATCCGCGAGATGGAGCTGGGGCAAGCACAGATCAGGCAAACCTTGTTGCTGTCACGTATTGGTGTGTCCATTTTGGCGCTTGGTAGCTTGTTGGCTTTTTACATGTACCTCCTGCAAACAAAGGCGCTGCTCAAAGCGGGTATTCGGGAGCAGGATTCACTCAAACGTGAACGTGACCAGCTGGATTTGCAAGTGCGCGAGCGCACCGCCAATCTTCGTGAATTAGCGACCCACCTGCAAAACGTACGGGAAGATGAACGCGGCCACCTTGCGCGTGAACTGCATGACGAATTGGGAGCACTGCTGACAGCGGCAAAACTCGATGTGGCTCGTCTTAAATCACGTCTGGGATCTGCGCAGCCAGAGGCGACAGAGCGATTGATTCATCTGACTACTACTTTGAACAGCGGCATCGCACTGAAGCGCCGGATTGTCGAAGACCTGCGCCCTTCATCACTGTCGCATTTGGGCCTGGTAGCGTCGCTGGAGATCCTGGCGCACGAGTTTGAAGAACGCGCTGACCTGGCGATCATCACAGATATGGAAACGGTTGACCTTGGCGGCTCTGCGCAATTGACGGTTTACCGACTGGTACAAGAGTCTCTAACCAATATCGGCAAGTACGCGGAGGCTACGCAAATTTTCATCAGCCTGCAAAATATGGATGGTTATGTCAGTGTTGAAGTGCATGACAACGGCAAGGGCTTTGACTTAAATGCCATCAATCCAAGCAGCCATGGCCTTTCAGGCATGCGCCACAGGGTCGAGGCAGCCGGCGGAAGTCTGACGGTGACGAGCAGCCCTTTGACGGGCACCAAAATAACCGCCGTCTTGCCTAAAGACCGTTGACGCCAACTAAGCAGCTGCACCTGCTAACGCAATTAGAGGCATCCATACGCATGTAGCGGCCTTGTCCTACACTCCATTGCCCTCAGTCCTGACAATGCCGTGAGGTTAAAACCGATGCTAAAAATCAGTCTGGAGCCGTAACATTTTTGCATATGTCAGTAACGAGCCAGAAACGTTTTTTCATCGAAAACTGTTCGTTATTCACTTCTACAAAGAGGAGCTGTATATGCTGCGTTATTCAGTGATTTTTTTGGTCATTGCGCTTATCGCGGCCCTTTTTGGCTTTGGCGGTATTGCCGCCGGTGCTGTCGAGATTGCGAAAATTTTGTTCTTTATCTTTGCCATCATCGCAATTGTTACTTTTGTCATCAGTCTTGTTAAAAAGAACTAATAGCAAACCTGCTCCTGCAATTTTCGAACTCATTTTTAACCCAAGGAAACTCCATGATTACTTCTGCTACAACGACACAAAATACACGCCAAGCTGTAGATGATCTCGCCACGTCAGCTGATCGTGCGATTGACTCAAGCCGCAACTATGCAAATCATGCGCTGGATGTGGCAGACGAGAAGATTCATAACCTTCGAAGCAGTGTGCAGCCAGCACTGGAAAAGTTGACGCGCAAGGCAGGCGAATATGCGAACCAGGGTATGGACATGGCTGCGCAAGCGAAAGACAAAGCCCGCGAATCGCTGTCGCAATACAGCGCAGCCACAGGACGTTACGTGGCTGACAAACCTGTTCAGTCGATATTGATTGCTGCAGCTGTTGGTGCAGCTGTTGCGCTGGTGGTTTCGGCTTCACTCAACCGCAACCGCTATTGATCAACCAAACCATTCGCAAGACTTGCAATTAACTACCCGACCAATACATGCTTCACCCGCTTTTTTCAACGCTGATACAGCGCCCAGATTTGGTGGTGGAGCATTTGTCTGCTTACGGAGCTTTGTTTCACCAAGAAGCTACGCAAGCCGGTTCAGATCTGGTCAAGCGTTATCTTGCATGGGTCGTTGCTGGTATTTGCGGCTTGGTATTTGTATTATTTGCAGGGTTCGCAGTGATGTTGGGCACACTGCAAAATCAGTTTCATTGGGTTTTGCTAGTAGTACCAGGCTGCGCTTTTTTATTCATGGTAATAGCTATCGCCAAAGCAAACGCGTCACTCACAGAAACACGTTTTGCAGAGCTGAAAATACAAATAAACAGTGACGTTCAGGCTCTCAAAGCAGCTAGCTAGGGCCAAATTAATGACTTCCGTGACATCCACATCCGATTCACCGCAATCCCGTTTAGCGGCATCACGCAAAGCATTGGTTCGACAAATGGCGCGTTCTGATGGTCGCTCTGAAGACAATATTCCCGATGCCTTCCCTGAGACAAATCATCAGGCGACTGGGACTGATATGAATAGTGAACGCAGCAGCACTTGGCAGGTTATCGCTCAGGCGGCAATGGCTTGGTGGCAGCACCATCCGGTGCAAATAGCGATTGATATCGGTAGGCCTTTTTTATTTAACTATGCGCGAGACAAACCCATGCAGTTACTGGGTATTTCAGCAGGTATCGGTGCGGCCGCGATACTTGTCAAGCCCTGGCGCCTGGTGTCGGTGACAGGTATTGTTGTGGCAGTTTTTAGGTCGACCAAGCTTTCCTCCACCTTGCTGTCACTGCTGCCCCGTACAGCGCCAAGACCAAACGCTGAAAAGATTCAACAATCCTCAAAAGGTATGCAGTGAATGCTGCACAGGAAGATATGACTGAAGAAATGATATTGAACAAGGCAGGATTGAAAGCCGCCCGTAAAAGTCTGGATGACGGTGCAGTAACGCCTGCATACGGGCCACATCGTGAAAGTATCATCAAGTTGCTCAACGACTCGTTGGCTACGGAGCTGGTTTGTGTACTCCGCTACAAGCGCCACCACTTTATGGCCAGCGGTTTGTCATCGCCCAAAATTGCCGAAGAATTCATGGTGCATGCAAAAGAAGAATCAGAACATGCTGACCGGATTGCCAAACGGATTGTGCAGCTCGGCGGTGAACCTGACTTTTCGCCCAGCACATTGCTTGAACGCAGCCACGCCGACTATGACGAATCAAATGACTTGAAAACCATGATTCGTGTAAACCTCGTGGCCGAGCGTGTGGCGGTTGAAACTTACCGTCAGATGATCAGGCTAATCGGCGACATTGACAGTACGACACGCCGCCTGCTGGAAGACATTTTGGCAGATGAAGAAGAGCATGCCGAAGAACTGTCTGACTGGATGGAAGACTGAGTTCATTTTTACCCTCACCCGCATGCCGCTAGTGTGGTGCCGCTGGCGGGCAGGCTCTTTAAACTTCGCACCATTGTCAATAAACCAACTCTAGAGGAACTCCCCATGAACTCCAATCGCACCCTTCGCACCACCGCACTTGTTTGTGCTTTCGCCGCCCTGGCTGGCATGACTGTTTTGACCACCGGCTGCGCTGTTGTGCGTGGACAGGAAACCACTGGTGCTTATGTTGATGATGCTGCAATCACTACGGCTGTCAAAGCCAAAATGGTAGAAGACAAAACCGTGTCCGCTGCCGCCATCAGTGTTGAGACACTGAACGGCACGGTTCAGTTGTCGGGCTTTGCCAAGTCTGGTGCTGAAAAAGCCCAAGCAGAGTCGATTGCGCGCAACGTCAAAAATGTTCGTGCAGTGCGCAATGACATCGTTATTCGTCCTTAATCAATTGCACATGCCGGTTTGACCCAGCATAAAAAAACCTCCCTAGGGAGGTTTTTTTATGTCCGGCACTAATTTAGTTTCAACTGGGTTTTACCGTCAGCTTGTTGCTGACAGAGGCGACACCTTTGATGCTTTTTGCCAGTGTAGTGGCCTTATCGCGCGCTGCTGCTGTTGGAGCAGGACCATTCAATGTAACGTTGCCATTTGTGGTGTCGACATCAATTTTTATCGCGCTCAAATCACCATCTTTTGCAAACTCGGCTGAAATCGATGCCGTGATGGCTGCATCTTCAGCTTTGCTGGCTATCGACGACACAGTATTTGAACCCGACGCTTCGGCTTTCTTTGTTGCATCTCTCATCGCATCGCCTGCTTTAGCCATTGAGGCTTCAGCTTTGGCTTTAGCCTCTGCTGCTGCTTTTTCTGTACTGGCCACAGCTGAGTCAAGCTTTTGACCGGCGGTTTGACCATCGTCTTTTTTGCCACATGCAGACAACGCAGCCAGCGCAACAATAGATATGACTACAACAACAGACCTGGCCTCATAGGGCAGGGTGAGGGATGAACTAATTTTCATGAAAACTCCGGGTGGAAAAAAGGAAAGAAAACTTCACGCCATCTGTCGTCTTACAGCTTGTCAATTACTTTTTTTACTTTGTCTTTGGCTTTTTCCTTGGCATCGCCGTAGCCCGCCTGCACCTCGCCTTTGATTTTTTCGGCAGCGCCTTCGGTGCTCAGGCGATTATTTCCAACTAGCTTGCCAACAACTTCCTTAACCTTACCGCTGGATTGTTCAACACGGCCTTTGACTTGATCTTTGTTCATGCTAATTCCTTAAAAGTTTAAAAATGATGCAGCACGCTGACGGTTGCTTCTGCAATAGACCATAACGATCTAATATTTCAATGTATCGGTTGGCATCAAGATTATTGGTCAGACGTTGCAGGTTTTTTATGTAGGACTGATCTGCTTGCCAGGCGCTCGGCAAAAGCCATGACGCTTGCGAAATACCCTGGGTTCTTCAATTACGGCGGTGCTGAACCTACCCCGCCGTTCGTCCTGCGCTTGGGAAAATTCAGCGATGTACAGCGCCTTTTTAGAGCGATAGCTGTACACCCAAGCATGACCTTGAACCACCATCCAGCGGCCTATATCCTGACCTTGCATATGCACCGTGCCGAGGACCCGACCGTAGACATCATGCGTGCTTGAAATTACAGTAACACGTTGACCCCAGACTTTTAGCTTTAAGGCATCGCGTGCCAGCAATCCGCCCGGTTGGCAAATTTCAGGCGCATCAATTCCTTGAATCCGCACTTTCAACGGCCGCGCACTGGCGCTGGCCTTAACCCAAAGTGTGTCGCCATCCACCACCCGTGTGACCACGCCCGACTGCGCCTGCCGGGTCGCCGCCGCAGCAACCTGTAAAAATACCAGAGTCAACAACGTAAACGCTATTAATTTAGTAGCTGCTTTCACCCATATCCATTGGGTAAAAGATCTAAAACATGGATAAAAGTGGTGATTTTTAATCATTTTTAAAGTTTTAAAAGTTCACATCATGCAAGACTGGTGTGACAGCAAACGTTTGACTATACTGTATTTATAAACAGTTAATTAAACTTTCCTCACCATGCTCCGCAGCCTTTTCGTTGACTTTAATTCCTACTTTGCCTAGGTCGAGCAGCAGATCAAGCCACACTTGCGAGGAAGGCCTGTGGGGGTACTGCCTGTTATGGCGCATGGAACCAGTTGTATTGCCGCCAGTGTTGAAGCCAAGATGTTCGGCGTGAAGACGGGCACGTCGGTCGAAGATGCCAAACGCTTGTGCCCGGAGATAGTGTTCGTTGAAGCAAAGCACGAAATTTATGTTGATTTTCATCACCGTGCCATTGCCGCAGTGGAACGCATGGCGCCAGTGCGCCAGGTGTTGTCCATTGACGAAATGGAGTGCGAGCTGACTGGCAGCTGGCGGGAGCGTAGCAAGGCTGAGGCCATTGCCCACAGCATTAAGAAGGAGGTGCTGAACACCGTCGGTATTTGCCTGCGCTGCTCAGTCGGCATTGCCCCCAACACCATGCTGGCCAAGCTGGCTTCAGACATGCAAAAGCCCGACGGACTGGTAGTGATTGAACACTCTGAACTGCCAGAGCGGTTGCACCCTTTAAAGCTGCAAGACGTGCAGGGTATTGGCAGGCGCATGCTCCAGCGGCTTCAGGTGGCGGGCATTTTCAGCATGGCCGAGCTGTGCGCCGCGCCGCGTGGGGTGCTGCACACTGTGTGGGGCGGTGTGGCGGGCAGTGAAATGCATGACATGCTGCGCGGCCAGTGGTATGGGCCACGCACGACCAACGCAAGGTCGTTGGGCCATTCACATGTGCTCCCACCGGAGCTGCGCAACCCTGACGGCGCGCTGGGCGTGTTGATGCGCCTGACACAAAAGGCCGCCATGCGCCTGCGCAAACAGGGTTTTTACGCCACGGCCATGTCGATCAGCGTGCGCTGCGACCACCGCTACCAAAGCACACCCGGTGGTGGGCGCGATGCACAATTTGGCCAGATGCAGGACACCGGCTATTTTTTAGACGTGCTGCAAAAACTGTGGCTCAGCGGCTTGCAAGAACTGCAACACCCCAAGGCCGTGAATGTGACACTGCACGGCTTGGTGCTGGTGGGGCAGCACACGCCAGATCTGTTTGATTTTCCCCGGGCGCCTGAGGCACAGATACCCGCAACGCGTGACAGGACAAAGCTTGACGCCACCATGGACAAGCTTAACAAGACTTACGGTAAAAACACGCTGTACTTTGCAGCATCACACAAAGCGCGTGACAAAGCACCGATGCGGATTGCGTTTAACCGGATACCGGATTTGGAAACTGAAGTTTGATGGCGTACTCAAGCTGTGATGATCCAGCCTTCCAGTGGATCAACATCAAGCGGCAATCCGTAGCGCGGAGCGCCTTGCCCTTTCGCCCAAGCCGCCTGCATCAGGCAGAGCACAGCATCCAGCGCATCGCCTTTGGCATCAGCGACCAACATGTCGCGCTGGGCGTGGGTCAGTTTTAAACGCAAACCAAGCCGGGTTTGGCCCAGCTCTAGCGCAGTAATCAGGTCTTTTCTGGCAATCAGGCGGTCTGGTGTTTGTTTGGCCTTGTCGTCACTCTTGTAGCTGGAGCTGCCCAAAACCTCACGCGCCAGCAGGCCTGGGTAGCCTTCTAGCGCCACACGAGTCTTGTCACCGTCATGCAGTCCCGGCAAATGCACGCCAGCATCCAGCAAACGCGGCACGCCTGCATGCAACATGTAGGCCACGGGTGGGTTGACCCATTTCATCGACGGGCTGGAACCCGCAGGCTTGTCGGCTGCACGGTGGGCGAATTTGCCGCCCACGGGCCGGGCGTCGCAAAAGGCGGCAAAAGTGGCGCGAATATCGCAACGGCTTAAAGCGGCGTAGTGCCTGATGAGTTCTGGCCATGTCGCAGGCCACTGCAAATGCTCAACCAGCTCCCGTGGCAAACCAAACGGCAAGTCAAACACGCCGAGCCAGCTTTGAGGTTGCATTAACCAGACGCCAAACGCATCTAGCGATGCGAGATGCTCCATTTTCGATAGCTGGACACGCCCGTCTTTGGACGTTCCAAGAGCTAAAACAATCGGTTTCTGGCGGGTGGGGCTGCTGGAAAAGTCGCAGCCCAGCAGCTGCGTTACCTCAAGAGCGGCCAATGATGCTGGCAGTAGCCATCAACTCTTCAAGCAACGCGAGCGACACTTCGCCCGACACCGCGTAAGGATTGAACTCGGGCTTTTCAGAGTATTTCAACAAGATGGACGTGTTGAGCTTTGCGACGTTTACCTGCCCCATCGTCCAACCGCCAAAGCGGCGTTCCATGATTTCTTCGTAGTGCAGAAGCACCACGTCTTTGTGGCGCGTGTCTTTTTGAATGTGTGCATACAGCTCACTGACCTGCATGCGACCACCTTCGAGGGCCTGCAAAAAAATGCCGCCGCCGTAGCAAAGAATACCGGTGATGCCGCTGGACGGGTTATGGGCTTTGGATTGCGCAAGAATGGATTCAGTAGCCGATGTGGATTGCATATCAACAAGGCGACTGGCGTAAAGAAGGCGTACCAACATGGTGAATATTCTCGGGTTGCTGTAATTTATTGAGAGGATGATTTGGGAATCAACGATAAAAACTCGCGGCGCAAATTCGGGTCTTTCAAAAACACACCGCGCATCACTGAGTTGATCATCTTGCTGTCCAGGTCTTTGACGCCGCGCCAGCCCATGCAGAAATGCGTGGCTTCCATGACGATGGCCAAGCCGTCTGGAGAGGTTTTCTCCATGATCAGATCAGCCAGTTGAACAACCGCTTCTTCCTGAATTTGCGGGCGACCCATCACCCATTCAGCCAGTCGCGCATATTTTGACAAGCCAATCACGTTGGTATGCTCGTTAGGCAAAACGCCAATCCAGACTTTGCCAATCACCGGGCAAAAGTGGTGTGAGCAGGCACTGCGCACTGTAATCGGCCCGACGATCATCAGCTCGTTCAGGTGTTCGGCATTGGGAAATTCAGTTACCGCAGGCACTGGCAGATAACGGCCCTTGAAGACCTCGTTCAAATACATTTTGGCAACACGCCGCGCGGTGTTTTGGGTGTTGTGGTCTGTTTCGGTGTCAATCACCATACTGCTAAGGACACCCCTCATTTTGAGCTCAACCTCGTCAAGCAACTTTTCCAGCTCGCCAGGTTCGATGAACTGAGCGATGTTGTCGTTGGCATTAAAGCGCTTTTTGGCAATAGCCAATCGCTCGCGGATTTTGACTGACACCGGCGTACCCTCGTCCGCGGTGTCTTGTAATGAAGTATTTGATTTCATAAGCATGCCTTTATGTTACCAAACCGTAAGAGCCCCCGTCTCACCCCTTTTTGAGCAGGGTTCTAGAGCTTATAGCATTTATATACGGGCGCAAAATGCTATGACTTTAATAGCGACTTCAGATCATTGAGCGTATTCGCCTCATGCAGCGGCTTGTCGCTGCGGATACGCAGCATGCGCGGAAAGCGCACCGCAATGCCGCTTTTATGGCGCGGGCTGAGGTTGATGCCTTCAAAACCCAGCTCAAATACCAGCGTCGGCTTGACGCTGCGTACCGGGCCAAACTTTTCCAGTGTGGTTTTACGGATGACGCTGTCAATCAGTTTGAACTCTTCGTCCGTCAGTCCCGAATAGGCTTTGGCGAAGGCCGTCAGTTGTAGCGCACCTTCTTTGGCGGGCTCGCGTTTTTCGATGGCATTGACGACAGCTTGTGCCTCGTGGGTATCGACAGGCTGGCGATTCCATACGGCGAAGGTGTAATCGGTGTAAAGCGACGCTCTGCGGCCGTGGCCTGCTTGTGCATAAATTAAAACGCAGTCAATCGTCATGGGTTCTATCTTCCATTTCCACCATAAGCCATCAGCCTTCGTCCGGCCTGTTCCGTAAGCTGCATCCAGGCGTTTGAGCATGAATCCTTCAACGCCGCGTGCTCTCGATTCGATGCGTAATCTGGAAAATTCGGCCCACGAGTCAAGGCATTCAATCGGCGAGAGTTTCAGGTCCCTGCCGACCAGAGTTTGTTCAAGCTGCTTGCGCCGCGCGCGCTGGGGTTGCATCCGAATATCCTGGCTAGCTGCTTCCAGCAAGTCGTAGGCCATGAAGGTCACAGGTGCATCCGCAAGTATTTTTTTACCCAATGTCTTGCGGCCTATGCGCTGCTGCAACAGGGCAAAAGCTGCGGGAGCGTTGCCTGCCCACACCATGATTTCGCCATCCAGCACAGTGCCATCTGGCAAACTAGAGGCCAGCGCCACAATCTCAGGGAACCGCTCAGTGACCAGTTCTTCACCGCGCGACCAGACCCACACCTGTCCTGCCCGTTTAACGATCTGCCCGCGAATGCCATCGTACTTCCACTCGACCTGCCAATCACTGACCGGTCCCAGCTTGGCGTCAAGGTTTTCCAGTGGCGTGTCCAGTTGATGCGCCAGAAAAAACGGATACGGCTGCCCTGCATCCATCACATCGGGCACGCCGCTTTCAGATTGAGCAATAAGCGCTTGAAATTTGCTGGCAGTTGGCAATACTTTGGCGTCTACATAGCCCATCATGCGCTGGGCAATGCGTTTGGCATCAATGCCTGAATGCGCAGCGAGTGCGCGCTGTACCAAGAGCTTGCTGACACCCACGCGAAAACCGCCACCGACCAGTTTGATGAGTAAAAAACGCCCGCGTGAATCCAGCTCACGCCAATAGCCTTTGATGCGCTGGGCAATTTCGTCTTCGCTCAAACCGCGCAATGGCAGCAAACGCTCTTGCATCCACACCGCCAGCCCTACGTCAGACGCAACAAAGTCCAGTGGCAGCACATAGGCAATGGTTTCTGCCAAGTCTCCGACAGCGTGGTAGCACTCGTCAAACAGCCAATCGTCAATACCTGCAGCCTCGCACGCCAGCGCCCGCAACGTAGCAGTTTTAACAACCTGTCGCGGTTTGCCGCCCGACAGAAAATACACGGCCCAAGCGGCGTCCAGTGGAGATGCCAGTTTGAAATACCCTTGTAGCGCAGCAACTTTGGCGTTGGTAGAGGTGGTGCTGTCGAGCTCGGTAAAAAGCGCTGCAAAGTGCTTCATGCTGCAAGCTTTTCTTCGGCCGCATCATCGCCGTACTCGGTGTGAAAAGACTCGGCTTGCAAGCCTTGCTCGGACAGATAGCGCACCATGACAGGAATGCTGCCGTGCGTGACGATGACGCGACTTGCCCCGGTGGCGCCAATCGCACCCATCAGCCCCGGCCAGTCAGCATGATCGCTGAGCACAAAGCCTTTGTCATAGCTGCCGCGCCGGCGCGCGCCGCGAAGCTGCATCCAGCCGCTGGCAAACGCATCGCTGAAATCACCGAAACGCTTGATCCAGGGACCGACAGCTGCACTCGGCGGACACAGCACCAATGCGCGTTTAAAGTCAGCAGAATCAAGTACTTCACTGACCAATTTTGTGTCTGGCAACCTCACGCCTGCTTCACGGTAGGCTGTGTTGAGTGTTTGAATGGCACTGTGCACAACGATAGGCGCAATTGATGCATCAACCCCACTCAAAATACGCTGGGCCTTACCAAAGCTGTAGCACATCAGCACACTGGCACGTCCTGACGCCGCGTTGGCCGCCCACCATGCATTGATCTCGGCAAACACTTCTTGATCCGGTCGCCAGCGATAAATGGGCAGGCCAAAGGTGGATTCGGTGATGAATACGTCGCAGCGCACGGCTTCAAAGGGCGCGCACGTCGCATCAGGTGCGACTTTGTAGTCACCACTGGCTACCCAGATTTGCCCGCCGTGCTGCAAACGCACTTGCGCTGAACCCAGCACATGCCCGGCAGGGTGCAGCGACACCGCTACGCCGTTATGCGTAACAACTTCGCCATATTGCACAGCTTGCATTGCAATACCTTGCCCCAAACGCGAACGTAACACGCCTTCAGCAGGAGCAGCAGCCAGATAGTGGCCATGGCCTGTGCGGGCGTGGTCCGCATGGGCATGGGTGATGACAGCACGGTCAACAGAGCGCCACGGGTCAATATAAAAATCGCCAGGGGGGCAGTACAGGCCCTCAGGCCGTTGAACAATCAAATCCTGCATGCTTCAGACTATCAATAACGCTTACCGGTCATCCACAGCAAAGCCCGCATGACACCGTAGGCAAACCAGTCCAGAAACCTCTTGATGACTGGCCTTTGCGAATGAGCTCTCTGGTCGATTCGGCAGTCTTGCAAGGCAACTTCGCTCAAGAGACAGCCCCGTAACTCATTTGCGAATGCTGCGCCTTCAATCACGACGTTGGCCTCGCGTGCGAGCAGCAGGCTCAAGGGATCTAGATTTGACGAGCCAACTGTTGCCCAATGACCATCAATCACAGCCACTTTGGCATGCAAAAAGCTCTTGGCATAAGCATGAATTTCAATGCCCTCTTTAAGCAGTGCGTCATATACTGGTCTGGACGCGTGATATTGCATAAAGTATTCGTACTTGCCTTGGAGCAACACCGTGACTTTGACACCACGCCGAGCCGCGCTTGTCAGAGCCTGGCGGAGTTTGCCACCAGGTAAAAAATAAGCATTGGCAATGACGATGTCGACCTTTGCCAAGTCAATTGCCTCCAGGTAACTTTTTTCAATGCTGCTGCGGTTACGCAAGTTGTCACGCAGAACCAGCGCAGCATGGGCGACAGGCATGTTATTGACCGCTTTGAGGGCAGAAGCAGGCAGCAGTGCATCAGTTGTACGGCCGCCGTAACCCGCCGCCTTGAACTTATCCCAAGCGGCATTGAAATGGCGCTGGCGAGCGATGTAGCCGGCCTGCACACGCCACCAGAGCAGCGTCACGGCTTCAGCCGCATCAATGGCGAGAGGACCAGTGCTAGATATGGCAAAGTCAAAACGCGGTTCTTTCAAAGCGCCGTGATTGGGATCATACAAATCATCCAGCACATTGATGCCGCCGCAAAACATGATGTGCTGGTCAACCACGCACAGCTTGCGATGCAATCGGCGCCAGGCGAGCGGCTGCAATATTGTCCAGGTGGAGGCCAGCGGCGAATAAACGGACCAGTGCACACCCGCGCTGCGTATTTTTTCTTGCCATTGCAACGAGAGTGGGCTTGAGCCAATGCCATCCACCAGCACTTGCACAGTCACCCCGCGCTGGGCGGCACGAATAAGAGCGTTGGCCACATCTGCGCCCGAACCAAAAACATCAAACAGATAAGTTTCCAGCTGCACCCAGCCAGTCGCGCTGTCTATCGCGTCAATCAGCGCGGGAAAGTATTCGCGCGCGCCTTGATAAAGACGCAGATTCTCAGCGATATGTCCAGATTTTTTTTCTGGCTGGCGGCTTAACTTCATCCTGCAAGGTTACGTCAAAAATCGGGGCAACATCAATATTGCCTCTGCGTTGGAGGGTGAAAAGCAGGCGTCTGCCGCAGCGCGGTAAGGCAGCCACTGAAAGGCGGTGTGCTCGACAGGGCTCAAGGTAATTTGCGTCCCGGATGATACGCACAAACTGAACACGTGCTCGGTGTTGCGGGTGATGCCAGGCGCGTAGCGGTGCTGCCAAGCCGGGTAAATGTCGTAAACGTTGGACACTGACCAATTCTTGAATCGGTTAGCTCTGGCACGTATACCAGTTTCCTCCGCCACCTCGCGCTGGGCAGTACATCGCAACTCTTCCTTCAAGCTATCTTTAGAACCCGTCACACTTTGCCAGAAGCCAGGATGATCAATCCGCTCAATCAGCAAGACATCACACTGCGGCGTGTGAATGACCACCAAAACGGACTGTGGTATTTTGAAGTCTGTCATGACTTCCTGCTACCTGCCGTTGCCAGCCTTCATCAACAAACTTTAACCTGCCGCCGGTGCCCGCAAACGAATATGCAATTCCTTGAGTTGCTTTTCATCCACCGAGCTGGGCGCATGCGTCAGCAGACATTGCGCGCGCTGGGTCTTCGGGAAGGCAATCACGTCCCGGATGGATTCTGCTCCGGTCATCATGGTCACAATGCGGTCCAAGCCAAAAGCCAGCCCGCCGTGTGGCGGCGCGCCATATTGCAGCGCGTCGAGCAAGAAACCGAACTTTTCTTGCGCTTCTTCAGGGCCGATCTTGAGCGCATCAAATACCTTGCTCTGCACATCGGCCTGGTGAATACGCACCGAGCCGCCACCAAGCTCCCAGCCGTTGAGTACCATGTCATAGGCCTTGGCTATACACCTGCCGGGGTCGGTATCCATCCAGTCTTCATGACCATCTTTGGGTGCTGTAAATGGGTGGTGAACCGCGCTCCAGCGGTTGTTGGCTTCGTCGTGTTCAAACATCGGAAAGTCGACCACCCAAAGCGGCTTCCAGCCAGCAGTAAACAAGCCCAGCTTTTTACCCAAGGCGCTCAAGCCGACCTTCAGGCGCAGCGCACCGATGCTGTCGTTGACGATTTTTGCTTTGTCAGCACCAAAAAACAGCAAGTCACCATTTGCTGCACCCGTGCGTTTTAGAATTTCTGCAAGTGCCGCATCATGAATATTCTTGACGATAGGGCTTTGCAAGCCCTCACGGCCCTTGGCAATGTCGTTGACCTTGATCCACGCCAAGCCCTTTGCACCATAAATTTTGACAAATTCCGTATAGGCGTCAATCTCGCTGCGAGGCATTTCAGAGCCGCCTGCTATCCGAAGCGCCACCACACGGCCACCTGCGGTGGTAGCAGGCACGCTAAAGACTTTGAAGTCAACGTCAACCATCACGTCGGTCAGCTCAGTGAACTCCATACTCACCCGCAAATCCGGTTTGTCTGAACCGTAACGGTGCATGGCATCCGCATAAGCCATGACCGGAAACTCACCGAGATCGGTGTTGAGGACAGTTTTAAAAATATTACTGATCATGCCCTGAAACATGTCCCTGATTTCTTGCTCGCCCAAGAAGGACGTTTCGATATCAATCTGGGTGAATTCGGGCTGGCGGTCAGCGCGCAAGTCTTCATCGCGAAAGCATTTGGTGATCTGGTAATAACGGTCAAAGCCCGCCACCATCAACAACTGCTTGAACAACTGCGGGCTTTGCGGCAAAGCAAAAAACTGGCCTTCATTGACGCGGCTGGGTACCAGATAATCGCGCGCGCCCTCCGGAGTGCTTTTGGTAAGCATTGGCGTTTCAATGTCGATGAAACCATTGGCATCCAAAAACTTGCGGGTTTCCATCGCAACGCGGTAGCGCAGCATGAGATTGTTTTGCATGTAAGGGCGGCGCAGGTCCAGTACGCGATGGGTGAGGCGCGTCGTCTCCGACAAGTTATCGTCGTCAAGCTGAAAAGGTGGCGTCACACTTGGGTTGAGTACCGTCATTTCGTGGCACAGCACTTCAATCTTGCCACTTTTCAAACCGTCATTGACCGTGCCTTCAGGGCGGGCGCGCACAATGCCTTTGACCTGAATGCAAAACTCGTTGCGCACACCTTCAGCGGTGGTAAACATGTCAGCACGGTCTGGATCACAAACGACTTGTACATAGCCTTCGCGGTCACGCAAATCGACAAAGATCACACCGCCGTGGTCACGCCTGCGGTTGACCCAGCCGCACAAGGAAACGGTTTGACCCATCAGGGCTTCGGTCACCAGACCGCAATAATTTGAACGCATTTGTGAAGACATGGATAAAGTTGTTTTGAATGGCTATTTCGGTTTGTAGGTAGCAGCACTGCCAGGTACGACAACGCCCATGGAGATGACGTACGTCAGGGCTTGGTCGACACTCATGTTGAGTTCAATGCAATCTTGTCGTTTCAGCATGACGAAATAGCCACCCGTCGGATTTGGTGTGGTCGGCACATATACGCTGAGGTAGTCACCGGGCAAATGATTCACCACATCACCTCCGGGTGTACCGGTTTGAAAGCCAATCGTCCAGACGCCCTCACGCGGCCACTGCACCAGCAAGGCCTTGCGAAAGGCATTGCCGTTTTCTGAAAATAGCGTGTCAGAGACCTGTTTCACACTGGAATAAATTGACCGGACGATGGGAATACGGCTAAGCAGCGCGTCCCACCAGCTGACGAGTTTTTTGCCCAGAAAGTTACTCGCCACTGCTCCAATGATCAGCACAATGGCCAGCGCCAGCAACACACCAAAACCGGGGATGTGAAAACCAATCAACTTGTCAGGATGCCAGTTGCCGGGCAGAATTTGCAGTGTTTGATCCAGTGTGGCTATGAACCAGTTCAGCAGCCAGACTGTGATGGCTAGCGGAACCAGTACCAGCAAACCAGCTAGCAGCCACTTGCGAATCGCTGCCATCATGGCACAGCTTTGGGTGCAGGCGCAGGACTGGCTACAACGGGCGCAGGTGCGGCTGCTGGAGTCGCTGTTTTGGTGGTTGTTTCGGCAGCGCCCGATCCGCTACTGGCGGGCGTATCCGCTTTTTCGGAACCGCTGGATTCTTTGGATTTTTCGCCGTCCTTGGACTTGTCGCCCCCGCCTTTGCCATCACGGAAGTCCGTGACGTACCAGCCAGAACCCTTGAGCTGAAAACCAGCAGCGGTCAGTTGTTTTTTGAAGGCGGGAGCGCCACACGCTGGGCAGTCAACCAGCGGGGCATCTGACATTTTTTGCAAAACATCTTTGGCATGCCCGCAGGACTCGCATTTGTAAGCGTAAATTGGCATGATTTTGGAAGGATTTTCAGGTGAAAGCGCACAGGTGGCGCCGCGATGCGAAACCTTCGATTATAACGGCGCGCTTAAAAAAGTCTGACTCTGAGCAGTACCTGCATGGCGACCAGTCCAAGTAAAAACCCAACGCCGCCATAAATAATGCCCTGCAGCAGTTTGTTGGTGCGCTTTTGTTCAGCAAGCAGCTCTAGCAGTCCACGCTGATTGGTATCAGGCTGGCGCTTCAAGTAGTCTGACAAAAGCCGCGGCAAAAGTGGCAGCAGCTTGGCGTACGACGGCGCTTCTGCCTTAAGTTGTGCCAGCAATTTTTCAGGGCCGATCTGCTCAATCATCCACTTTTCAAGGAAGGGCTTCGCGGTGCTCCACAGATCCAGATCAGGATCC
>JAYVEE010000082.1:0-6023 GCA_043749005.1 Polaromonas sp.
ACAAAAAACACTACCTTTGCACCTGCGCCTTTCAAGGTGCAGCTGGGTGTTGAAGCCGCCATGCCAGTCAGTGCCGGTTTTTGGAATGTGGGTCTTGCGGCGTATAAAGAAACCAATTACAACGGTATCGTGTTCCCTGGCAAGGTAGCAGGCGGTGTGTCCTTTAAAGTTGCGCCTGCACTCAACACGGCTTGGGCTATTCCCGTGGCCGGTCTGGGTACTTTTGCTGGTTTCGCAAGCATTGTCGGCCCCAAGGGCAAAGATGGTTTTGGTGCAGAAACGCAAACTGAAACACTTCTGCGAGCCAAGTTCATGTTTGATGTCATGGGTCCAAAAAGCGGCTTGACGGCTGGTGTGGGTGTTGAGTATTGGAACAACAAATTTGGCTGTGACAACAGCAAGGCTAACCCCGCCAACTCCTGCAAGGCAACGACACCGCTGCTGCTGGTTGAATACAAACTGTAATCAACTGGAGGTTGTTTTTAACCTCCAGCGGCCAGTTATTCCCAACACTGGCAGTTTGTCATCAAAAGTCTGGCTTCGGTGAACTGACCTAATGCACCACATCCCACAGCATCATCAGTACCGCAAAGCCCATCACGCCAACGCCACCCCAGCCAAACCACCGGGTTTTTCGGCCTGACGTAAAGCTACCCATGACTTGTTTTTTACCTGCCAGCAGCATCAGGCCAATCATGATGGGAACAGCCACTACACCATTGATCACGGCGCTCCAGTACAAGGCTTTCATCGGGTCTATCGGCGTAAAGTCCAGCCCTGTACCAACCACGGTGGCTACCGCAATGATGGCGTAAAAGCGCTTGGCTTCAAACCACTGGCGCTCCAGGCCTTCGGGCCAGTCAAAGGCTTCGGCCACAGCGTAGGCTGCTGAAGATGCCAAGACCGGCACAGCCAGCATGCCAGTCGCAATGATACCGCCGGCAAACAGCATGAAGGCAAAGTCACCTGCCAGCGGCCGCAACGCCTGTGCCGCCTGGGCGGCTGACGTTACATCACGGATGCCCGCACCGTACAGCACCACACCACCCAGTAGTATGATAAAAAACGCCACAGAATTGGAGAAACTCATGCCAATATAGGTATCACGCTTGACGCGCTTCAGGTCATTGCGGATCACGCGGTCAGTGCCCCGCCCCCTGCCCTTCAGGCGCAGCTCTTCAACTTCTTGCGATGCTTGCCAGAAAAACAGATAGGGTGAAATCGTGGTGCCCAGCAGTGCGACAATCATCATCCAGTAACCTGATGTCCACTGCAGCTTGGGGATCACCAGGTCGCGTAGCACTTGACCCCACGGCACGTCAACCGAAAACACGGCGATGACATAAGCAAACAGGAACAGCGTAAGCCATTTCAAAATGGGAGCCAATTTGCGGTAGGGCACAAACACCTGTAGCAGTATTGTCAGTACACCAAACAGCACCGCGTGGAAGTGCGCACCACCGCCCACCACCAGTTGTAGCGCTTCGCCCATGGCGGCAATGTCAGCCGCGATGTTGATAGTGTTCGCCACCACGAGCGACAGCACCATGACCATCAAAAACGACCGCGGCGTGTGCTCTCGCAGGTTGGCGGCCACGCCTTTGCCAGTGACACGGCCAATACGGGCGCTGACCAGTTGAATCGCAATCATGAAAGGCAGCGACAAAAACACCGTCCACAACAGGCCTGTACCAAATTGCGCACCTGCCTGGGTATAGGTGGCAATGCCTGATGGGTCGTCATCAGCCGCGCCTGTGATCACGCCCGGGCCAACGTGGCGCAAGAAGGAAGGTACATATTTAGGCATCAAAGAAGCCTAACACGTTGTGAGCGGATGTTTTTACCGATTAATAAGTAAAAATAAACTTCAGCCCAATTAATACGGGTGCTAGCAGCTATAAAATCAATAGTACACGAAAGTCGTTCACATTGGTATAGGTCGGGCCTGTGACAACCAGATCATCCAACGTATCAAAGTAGCCATAGGCATCGTTGCGGTCGAGGTGGTCGTCAACTTTCATGCCCTGCGCGGCGGCTCTTGCCAAAGTGTCGGGTGCCACAAAAGCCCCTGCATTGTCTTCAACGCCGTCAATACCGTCGGTGTCAGCAGCCAGTGCATACACACCACCCTGGCCTTGCAATGCCAGCACCAAACCCATGCAGAATTCACCTGCGCGTCCGCCTCTGCCTTTGGCTGCACCTTCCCGCAAGGGTTTGATTGTCACCGTCGTTTCGCCGCCGCTCAAAATCACGCAGGGCTTTTCAAATGCGCCTGTGCCACGCGCTGCAGCCCGCGCCAGCGCTGCGTGTACCTTGCCCACTTCGCGTGACTCGCCTTCCATCTCGTCACTCAGGATGTAGGCATTTAGCCCAGCTGCGCGTGCCGCTGCTGCTGCGGCTTCCAGACTTTGCTGCGGGGTGGCAATCAGGCGGACTTCATGGCCATTAAACGCCGTATCACCTGGTTTAGGCGTTTCCAGCACACCGCTTTCAAGTTGCGCCATCACGGCAGCAGGCACATCAATGTCATAGCGCTTCAGTATTGCCAGCGCATCAGCGCATGTTGTCGCGTCAGGCACGGTGGGGCCGCTGGCGATGATCGATGGGTCGTCTCCCGGCACGTCGCTGATGGTAAGTGTCACCACACGCGCAGGTGCGCAGGCGGCAGCCAGACGCCCACCCTTGATGCGTGACAGGTGTTTGCGCAGGCAGTTCATCTCAGAAATATTGGCGCCGCTGTTCAGCAGCGCCTTGTTGATACGCTGCTTGTCTTCCAATGTCAGGCCACTGGCAGGCAGCGTGAGCAAAGCAGAGCCACCGCCAGAAATCAGGCACAGTACCAAATCGTTTTTAGTCAGGCCCTGCACCATCGCCAGCATGCGCTCTGCTGCTTGTAAACCCGCCGTGTCGGGCACGGGGTGCGCGGCTTGTACAACTTCAATGCGCTGGGTTAGTCCTGCCGGCCGTGGCGGCGTGTGGTGGTAGCGCGTCACCACCAGGCCTTCAAGTGACGAATCTTGTGGCCACAGCGACTCAACTGCCTGGGCCATCGCGCCGCCCGCTTTGCCAGCGCCGATAACGATGGTGCGGCCTTCCTTGGAAGGTATGGGCAAGTAGGCAGCAGTGTTTTCAAGCGGCAAAGCGCGCGTGACAGCCACGTCAAACAGGTGGCGCAAAAATTCTCTGGGGTGTGCGGCAGGGTTGATAGCGCTTGGGGTCATCTTTGTCTCCAGCAGCAATTGTGCCGCGCCTTGAAGGGGTAATTTAAGGACTTGCGATTCCAATAACTAGAATTCAGAATTTTGAAAAGGACATTGCATGAATGCCTACGTCGCCCTGGCTATCGCCATCACTGGTGAAGTGATCGCCACTACCGCCCTCAAGTCAAGCGATAGCTTTACCAAGTTGGTTCCGTCCATCATCACTGTCATCGGTTACGGCGTGGCGCTTTACTTTTTAACCGTGACGATGGAAACCATACCCACGGGCGTGGCCTACGCCATCTGGTCAGGCCTGGGCATTGTGCTCATCACCATCGCTGCTTACTTTATACATGGTCAAAAGATTGATGCGATGGGCATACTGGGTATGGCGCTGATTGTGGCGGGGGTGGGCGTGTTGAATTTGCTGTCCAAGTCTGCTGGGCATTGAGGACGTATCTAACTGAAATTTACAGATCTAACCCCGAATTATTCAGTCTTCGCACCCGCCTCATACCACTGCTTGATCTGCTCCCGCTCAGCGTCGGTGATGCCTGTAGAGTTGTTCATCGGCATAACCTTCAACACCACTGCTTGCTGGTAAACCGACTGCGCGTGCTGCTTGAGAAGTGCCGGTGAATCCAGCCGGACGTTTTTCATCTGTAATTGCGCACCGTGACACTGGTAGCAGCGGTTTTCGATGATTTTTGCTACTTTTTGGTAGTCATTTTTACCTGTAGCACCCTGAATACTAGCGCTAGCAGCTCCTGATTCAGTAGCAATAGGTGCAACAACAGCTGGGGCGGGTTTCAGCCAGATAATCGTCCCCACAATCACCGTACAACCGATTAATGCGTATCCCATCGGGTGTCGGTTGCGCCCCAGCTTGTAGCCATGACGCAGCACAAAAAACTGGCGAATCGCCGCACCGGCAAACATCATCAAAATCAAAATCAACCAGTTTTGCGGATGGCTCCAGGTAAAGCTGTAGTGGTTGCTCAGCATGGCAAACAGTACGGGCAGCGTGAAGTAGGTGTTGTGAACGCTGCGCTGCTTGCCGCGTACGCCGTGGATGGGGTCAACGGGCCTGCCCGCCTTGATATCGGCCACCACGGTGCGCTGGCCAGGGATGATCCAGAAGAACACATTGGCGCTCATGGCGGTGGCCATCATGGCACCAACCAGCAAAAACGCAGCGCGCCCGGCAAACAGGTGGCAGGCCAAATACGATGCAGCGCAAACCAGCACCGCAACGCCCGCGCCGACGATGGCATCACCGTGCTTGCCTTTGCCAAACACCCGGCAAATTGCGTCATACAAAAGCCAGAACACGACAAAAAATGACAGTGCCACAACAATCGCTGTGCGAGGCTGCCAGTCCATCAATGACTTGTCAATCAGATACGCGCTGGCATTCCACAGATACGACACGGTCAGCAATGCAAAACCGGTGATCCAGGTGCTGTAGCTTTCCCAATAAAACCAGTGCAGGTGGGCGGGCATCACAGGCGGCTTGCTGGCGAATTTAACAGGGTGATAAAAACCGCCGCCGTGTACCGCCCACAACTCACCGCTGACGCCCTGCTTTTTCAGGTCTTCATCAACGGGGGGAGTCAGGCTGGAGTCTAAAAAGACAAAGTAAAACGACGAGCCAATCCAGGCAATGGCAGTGATGACGTGCGCCCAGCGCAGCAGCAAATTTACCCATTCGAGAAGATAACTTTCCATCGTTGCACCCAATTAGATACAGCGGCATGGCACTGTACAAACCTGTTCACCACTGCGGGCGCTCTGAACAGTCATAAAGTCGCGAACACTGGAAGTTTTTATTTTCATGGCTCCGCTGCGACAACTTTCAATTTTAAGCGCGATTCAAGCCCTGCAACAACTGTGCCGCCACAGCAATTGCAATCACTTCAGGCTCTTTGCCCGCAATGCCGGGTACACCAATCGGACTGGTGACATGCGCCAGCTCGGTATCTGTAAAACCGCGTGCGCGCAGCCGACTGCGAAAAGTCGCCCATTTGGTTTTGCTACCAATCAGCCCGATGTAGGGCAAATCAGAATGGTCACGTTGACGCTGCAGACAGGCCGCCACCACGTCCAGATCTTCGGCATGGCTAAAGCTCATGATGAGTACGCGCGAATGCGCTTCCAGGCTTCGCACTGCAGATTGAACAGGCTCTGAATGCTCACACACCACACCGGGCGGCACGTGTTGGGGAAACACACCCTCCCGGCTGTCAATCCATGTCACCGCAAATGGCAGCCGCGCCAGCACCTGCACCAGCGCATGGCCGACATGCCCACCCCCAAACAGTGCAACTGGCTGCAATGCAGGTTGCAACTTCAGCCTCAAAGTGGCCATGTCCTGAACGGCCACAGACTCGAGCCTTAAATGCACCACCCCACCGCAACACTGGCCCAAGGACGGCCCAAGTGCAAAGCGCGCTTGTTTTGTGCCGCCAGATACCAACAGCAATCGCCCCTGGGCGATCGCCTCAAACTCTAAATGTCCACCGCCCACAGTGCCTACCAGGGCATCTTTGAATACAGCCATCCACGCCCCTACTTCGCGCGGCACCGAGCCTTCAACTGCGCTGACTTGAACCAGCACAGCCGGTTCGCGCCTCAGATGTTCGAGAAACAATTCAAAATTGTCGTTGGAACCGCTGGAAATTACTGGTGACATAAATTGCCATAAGGGGATATAAATGTAGGCAAAATAGCCAAGCCAAGTGAAAGTCCGTATTAAAACAAACCTTCATCACATCGACATGAAACAAGACCCTTTGAAAGCTGCACCGCGTCGTTTTTGGTTAG
>JAYVEE010000083.1:0-6021 GCA_043749005.1 Polaromonas sp.
TCCAGCCTTGCAGTGTGTGGCCGGGGTTGTGCGGGTCCTGCATTTCATCGCGCAGCAACCACAGGTTGATATGGTTCAGTGCAAACGGCAGCACCATCCTTATCCATCTGAGACCGGGCGCAACCTGCATCGCTTCACCCGCTTCTGGCAAAGCATCGCCCAGCGGGTAATGGAGTTGTTGTTCTAGAAGGTTCATGTAATATTCGCCATGTTTGATCTTTACGTTTACGTAAACGTCACCTTCATTTTATCGTAGACCCATCGATTCAAGCATGTCCACTACTTACACCATCAGCGACCTGGCCAAAGAGTTTGATCTGACCACGCGCGCCATGCGGTTTTACGAGGACATGGGCCTGTTAAGACCGCAGCGTGAAGGCGCAGGTGGTCGCAACAGGGTGTATTCCGCACGGGATCGCACGCGCCTCAAACTCACCCTGCGTGCCAAGCGTCTGGGCCTGTCACTGGTAGAAGCCAAAGGGATCATTGATTCGTATGACAGCCCACGCGACACTGCACCCCAAATGCGCAAGTTCCTGAAAGTGCTGCTAGAGCACCGCACCAAACTGGAGGCGCAGCTGCTGGATTTACAGGCCAATTTGGCAGAGATTCGGACGCATGAAAAAGAAGCCAAAACGCTCTTGGTGAAAGCTGAAAAAATCGCACAGAAGCCGATTAAGTCATAATTGACGTTTACGTAAGCGTCAACCAGAGCATGGCCCTTCAAACGACTGAGTCCGAACTGTTCAAAAGGATAGAAACCAGCTTTTTGCGTCAGGGCATGATGAAAAACCTGGGGGCGAGACTGTTGCGTGTAGAGCCGGGCTTGTGCGAAGTATCCTTACCGCATTCAGAGCGCGTGTCGCAGCAGCAGGGTGGCTTTCATGGCGGGGCCATGGGCACACTGGCCGATATCGCTGGCGGCTATGCCGCCCTGACAGCCGCTCCGCCCGATATGGAAGTCACCACGGTCGAGTACAAAATCAACTTTCTGGCCAGCTTTAATAGCGGGGAGCTGCGTGCCATTGGCCGCGTTGTCAAAGCCGGCAAGCGCATCATTGTCACCACCGCAGAAGTCACGCACGTTGATGCCAGCGGCAAACAAACCGTTTGCGCCGTGATGCAACAAACGATTGTGCCTGTCACTAAAACTTATTGAATCCACCTGGAACACAACCATGACTGATTTGCCTGGCCTGAATTTTCAACTTGGTGAAGATATTGACGCGTTGCGCGATGCAGTACGTGACTTTGCCCAAAGTGAAATTGCTCCTCGTGCCACTGCCATTGATAAAAACGACTTGTTTCCGGCTGACCTGTGGCAAAAAATGGGCGCGCTTGGCGTGTTGGGTATCACTGTGAGCGAGGAGTACGGCGGTGCAGGCATGGGCTACCTCGCCCACATGATTGCGATGGAGGAAATCAGCAGGGCCAGCGCTTCGGTGGGTTTGAGCTACGGCGCGCACAGCAACCTGTGCGTGAATCAGATCAAGCGCAACGGCACTGAAGCACAGCGCAAAAAGTATCTGCCCAAACTGATTTCAGGTGAGCACGTGGGCGCGCTGGCCATGAGCGAGCCGGGCGCAGGCAGTGATGTCATCAGCATGAAGCTGAAAGCTGAAGACAAAGGCGGCTATTACCTGCTCAATGGCACCAAGATGTGGATCACCAACGGCCCGGATGCCGACACGCTGGTTGTGTATGCCAAAACCGAACCCGAGCTGGGCGCGCGCGGCGTGACGGCCTTCCTGATCGAAAAAAGCATGAAAGGCTTCTCATGTGCGCAAAAGCTGGACAAACTGGGCATGCGGGGCAGCCACACGGGTGAGCTGGTTTTCAACAACGTCGAAGTGCCGACCAGCCAGATATTGGGCGGCTTGAACGGTGGCGCAAAAGTATTGATGAGCGGCCTGGATTACGAGCGCGCCGTACTGGCCGCCGGGCCCATCGGCATCATGCAGGCGGTGATGGACAGCGTCGTGCCCTACATCCACGACCGTAAACAGTTCGGCCAAAGCATTGGCGAATTTCAGCTCATTCAAGGCAAGGTCGCCGACATGTACACCGTATTGCAGGCGGGCCGCGCGTTTTGCTACACCGTCGGTAAAAACCTCGACATGCTCGGCACTGATCATGTGCGCCAGGTGCGCAAGGACTGCGCATCCGTCATCTTGTGGTGCGCCGAAAAAGCTACCTGGATGGCAGGCGAGGGTGTGCAGATCTTTGGTGGCAATGGCTACATCAATGATTACCCGCTGGGCCGTTTGTGGCGCGATGCCAAGTTGTATGAAATTGGCGCAGGGACGTCAGAAATCCGCCGCATGCTGATTGGCCGCGAGCTGTTCCTTGAGACCACCTAGCTCAGAAAGCTGTTCATGCCTTTACGCCATCTGCTAGAACACAACCGCGCTTGGGCTCTTGAGACGGTGAGTCAGCGTCCGCAATTTTTTACCAATTTGTCAGAGCAGCAAAAGCCGCGCTACATGTGGATAGGTTGCAGCGATTCCCGGGTTCCTGCCAACCAGATCACGGGCCTGGAACCCGGTGAAGTTTTTGTTCACCGCAATATTGCCAATGTGGTGGTTCACAGCGATCTCAACGCACTGTCAACCATTCAGTATGCTGTCGATATGCTGAATGTGGAGCATGTCATCGTTTGCGGACATTACGGCTGCGGTGGTATTCAGGCGGCTTTGCAAAACGCACGTATCGGCCTGGCAGACAACTGGATTCGCCATATCCAGGATGTACGCGACCGTTACAAGGAGCGGCTGAACGCCGCAGAACCAGCAGACCAGCTTGACATTTTGTGCGAATTAAATGTGATTGAGCAAGTTGTTAATGTGTGCCACAGCACAGTGATGCAGGACGCATGGGCGCGAGGCCGTGTTGTTACAGTTCATGGCTGGGTCTATGGCGTACACGATGGCCTGCTAAAAGACCTGTTGATGTCTGTGTCCGGCCCGGAGCAATTGCAAAGTCTGCATGCCGCAGCGGTTGCAAAGCTGTTTGACCGCAAGTCAGCGCCGGTCGGCGTATCCAGCCAGCTTGCTACATAGAAAACCGAGGCAGATCTTTATGTTTCCCCAGCGCCTTGACTCCCCACTTGCCTACGACATTGCCAAAGCCATGATGGATGGCTTTAACCGCCACTATCAATTGTTCAGAGGCGAATCGGCCAGCGCCAAACAGCGTTTTGAAACGGCCGATTGGCACGGGCAGCAACGCGCCCAGAGGGAGCGTATTGAGTTCTACGACTTGCGCGTGCGTGAGGCGTCAGCTAGCCTGGAGCATGACTTCAAAGCGGGTGAGCAAAGCATGGATGTGTGGCAGCAGGTCAAGCTGCACTACATCGGCTTGCTGGTCAACCACCAGCAACCTGAACTGGCCGAAACATTTTTCAATTCAGTCACCACCAAGATACTGCACCGCAGTTATTTTCAAAATGATTTTATTTTTGTGCGGCCCGCAGTCAGTACCGAGTACATCGAAAACGGTGATCCTGATGGTCAGCCCAGCTACCGCTCTTACTATCCTGCGCTGGGCACGCTGCAGGCTTCAGTTTTGGAGATGATTCGCAGTTTTGACCTGCATCTGGCGTTTGAAGATCTGGATCGAGATGCGGCGTACGTGGTGGAGGCGCTGCAAAAGCGCTTGGGGGATGTAAAGTTGCGCGCCAACTTTCAAATACAGGTTCTCTCAGGTTTGTTTTACCGCAACAAAGGCGCTTATGTAGTTGGCAAAATCATCAACGGCTTTACCGAGCACCCATTTGCGCTGCCGCTGCTGCACAACCACAACGGTAAATTGGCAATTGACGCCGCGCTGTTTGGTGAAGACGATCTATTGATCCTGTTCAGTTTTGCGCGCGCTTACTTCATGGTCGACATGGGCATACCGTCGGCCTATGTACAGTTTTTGCGTAGCATGATGCCGCGCATGCCGCGCGCTGAAATTTACAATGCGCTTGGCTTGGCCAAGCAGGGAAAAACACTTTTTTACCGCGACTTTTTGCACCACCTGCGCCATTCAACTGACAAGTTTCGCATTGCACCGGGCATCAAGGGCATGGTCATGCTGGTGTTTGACTTGCCCAGTTTCCCGTATGTATTCAAGGTGATCAAAGACTATTACCCGCCGCAAAAGGACACTACGCGGGAACAAATCAAGGGCAAGTACTTACTCGTCAAGCAGCACGACCGTGTGGGCCGCATGGCCGACACGCAAGAGTACAGCGAGGTGGCTTTCCCGCGCGCGCGGTTTGACGATGAACTGATTGCCGAGATTGAAAAATTCGCGCCCAGCCAGCTTGAAATATCTGACCGCGATGGCGACGGCAACATGGAGGTGATCATCAAGCACGTGTATATTGAACGCCGCATGATTCCGCTGAATATTTATCTTCAAGAAGCATTTGATGTGGGTGTTGAAGAGCCTGTAGCGCAACAACAGATTGAACGCGCGGTGGTGGAATATGGCAACGCCATCAAGGATCTGGTGGCGGCCAACATCTTCCCCGGTGACATGCTGTGGAAAAACTTTGGCATCACGCGCCACGGCAAGGTCGTGTTTTACGACTATGACGAGATTGAATACATCACTGACTGCAAGTTCAGAAAGGTGCCCACCCCGCGCAACGAAGAAGACGAAATGAGCGGCGAAGTCTGGTATTCAGTGGGGCCAAAGGATGTGTTTCCCGAAACGTTCGGGCCATTCTTGCTGGGCAACGATGCGGTGCGGCACGTATTCATGAAGCACCACGCCGAATTGCTTGAAGCTGGTTTTTGGCAAATGCATAAAGAGCGCATTCAGGCCGGGCATGTCTTTGACGTGTTTCCCTACGAGCAGGACAAGCGGTTTGCACAGGCTAAAAATATTACTGTTGCTTGAAAACTGTTTGATTAAATAAAGGAAAAATCATGTCTGATTCAGTTGTTATTCTGGGCGCAGCCCGTACCCCCATGGGCGCATTCCAGGGCGACTTTGCATCGCTCGCCGCACACGACCTGGGCGGCGCAGCCATCAAGGCCGCAGTCGAGCGCTCTGGTATTGCAGCCAACAAGGTCGATGAAGTGCTGTTTGGCAATTGCCTGATGGCTGGGCAGGGCCAGGCTCCTGCGCGGCAGGCAGGTTTTAAAGGCGGCTTGCCAGCCAGTGCAGGCGCGGTCACGCTGTCCAAAATGTGCGGCTCGGGCATGGAAGCCACGTTGCTGGCGCATGACCAGCTCATTGCTGGCAGCCGCGACGTGATGGTGACAGGCGGCATGGAAAGCATGACCAATGCGCCGCACTTGCTCCTTAAAGGACGCACCGGTATTCGAATTGGGCACGACCGCATTTATGACCACATGATGCTGGATGGCCTAGAAGACGCTTACGAGCCAGGCCGCGCCATGGGCACGTTTGGTGAGCAATGCGCTGACAAATATAAATTCACCCGCGAAGCACAGGATAAGTTTGCCATCACCAGCGTAGAACGGGCGCAAGCAGCTATTAAATCAGGAGCGTTTTTGGCAGAGATTACGCCTGTGACTGTCAAAACCCGTGCGGGCGAAGTTGTTATTTCCATTGATGAAGGCCCGGGCAAAGCCAAGCTCGACAAGATTGCCGGGCTCAAACCCGCGTTTAAAAAGGACGGCACCATCACTGCCGCGTCCAGCTCGTCGATCAACGACGGCGCTGCTGCTTTGGTACTCACACGCGAATCTACCGCAAAAGAAATGGGCGCAAGACCGATGGCCCGCATCGTTGGTCACGCCACGTTTGCGCAAGAGCCTGAATGGTTTACAACTGCGCCGGTAAGCGCGGTCAACAAGCTGCTAAAAAAAATAGGCTGGACAGTCAAAGACGTTGACTTGTGGGAAGTCAATGAAGCCTTTGCTGTGGTGCCAATGGCTGCCATGACGGAACTGGGTATCAGCCACGACATCGTCAACGTCAACGGTGGCGCGTGTGCGCTAGGTCATCCGATTGGCGCCAGCGGCGCACGCATCATCGTCACGCTGCTTTATGCGCTGAAAG
>JAYVEE010000084.1:0-5994 GCA_043749005.1 Polaromonas sp.
GCACAAGAAACCGTTTGGTGGTCTTTGTAACGCGGCATGACCGAGTTCAAAAATCTACGAACATCCTCTTCTGTCATCTCCTTCTGTCATCTTTGGTCGAAATTTTTTTCGGCCGAGGTGAAATTTTTTTCGGCCAAAGATGACAGAAGGAGATGACAGAAGGGAAAGTTCGTAGATTTTTTTCCGGCCACTTCAGAGCTCCAGTCGCTCCCAACTGCTTACAAAACACGTCTGTGGATGTTTTTGAAGCATACGAAAGCGTTTGGTGGTCTTTGTAACGCGGCATGACCAAGTTCGAAAATCTACGAACTTCCCCTTCTGTCATCTCCTACTGTCATCTTTGGTCGGAAATTTTTTCGGCCGATGCGGATTTTTTTTTGGCCAAAGATGACAGAAGGAGATGACAGAAGAGGAAAAATTTCCGCTACCTCAGAGCTCCAGCCGCTCCAACGTGCTAGTAAACCACATACGAAGGTGTTATTAGTCATAATAACATTTTTGGAGGACGCTGCGTGATGGAGTTTAAAAAATTAAGTCTGTACAAAAAAAAATTAAAATCTGTCTTCTTTATTGCAATGTTGCACCCTGTCGTGTCAAACACAATCACACAGACTCGATTGAACTGTAAAATAAAGCTAGAAACGCTTGCGCAACACTTTGGTGTTGCCTTGAAGCTTGAAAAGTGGGATGGCTTGTTTGTCTTGGAACGCCATCACGCCCAGGCTATTGTTTGCCGCGCTGGCTACTTTCTGACAATAGGTGGAACAACTGAGGCAGAGTCCCGCGACTTGGCTATGCGATTTTTCCGTGACATCGAGACGGTTACACCTGGAGCCGTGGTTGCGTACACCGAAGTTATGAACGTACTTGCAGAAGCGAACTTGGGCAGACATATCGACCTTGGGAGGCTTTCGGATGTTGTGCTTCCTTGCATCTTTACCGCACCTTGCTTGACGGGAGTTCGGCTCAGCCTCGACAAGCCACGGGTGGACGCGCTCGTGTTTGCGGATGGCTTGGTTCTCCTGTCACGCATGAAGGGCTTTGAGTTTGTCAACATTGCGTGGGATACCGTTTCCGAGGTGCTGAAGCCTTTTATCAAACTTAAGCTCGAGACGTTTGTGGTACACGAAAAGACGCACAACACGTACGGTAACGAATGTTTGGTGTGCATGTCGGACTTGAAGGTTAATGATATTGCAAACTTGTTGGGGTGTGGGCACACATTTCACGCAACATGCATTGGCGCCTGGCTCAAAAAACGGACCACGTGCCCCACATGCCGCCGAGACGTGGAGGATTACGCGGCTTTACACGCCGAATCAAGTAACTCGGCCGCGCGGCTCATTGTGGTTGGCGCATCACCGGGCATTGCGGCGTAGATCACGAAATCTCGTATGGGGCCTTCCGGGAAAAAGCCGCCAAGCCTCATGAGGTGCTCACGAGCTCTCACGCGGCCTTCATGATTCTCCAAATTTCGAAAGTTAAAATCTTGTATGTCAGCAGTACGCATGAAGCTCAGAAACGTAACCAAGAAAGTATACACGCACAACTCTTCGCTCATGCGCTGCCCCCCAAAGGTGTCACGACTCATCCAAGGAGAAGGATATGTGGGATGGGCAAGTGTTCCGGGTCTGGTATAGCCGCCATAATCGCACGCGTGCAGCGTCTGAGATCGATCTGTTGTGCTGATCAACGCATTGGTAAACTTTGTGTCAAAGCTCAGCAAATTGTAGGCTCTGAAGATGTCGTGCGCATCACGAAAGTACGCGCGCGTAAGTTCCAAGCTCTTGTCAATGCTTAGGGGTTCTTTCAAAACAAGCGGAGTGTAAACAGGGGATACAATGCACGCAGTCCCGTCACTGACACCCTTCCTATCCATTCCTGAAAGTGCAAATGCCGCCATCCGTGTGCTGTGGGTCTCTACCGTCTCGGAATCTTTCTTGTTCATAAAACAGACAACGTACACTTCTTGCGCCACGGCGCGATCTTCGAAGACAGGATAGTTGAAGATCTTCACAGCAATTTTTTGCTTGCCCGCCGTGTATTCGTAAACGGTTCCATACGTGCCAGAGGAAATGCGATTGCCTTTCTTGCCCGGCTTGTCGTCAAACTTGAGGACGCCGTTCACAAAAGTGTAGTGGCGTGCGTTGGATGCCCACTCACGCGCGCTAGGCGGCTCGTCACCAATGGGATACCCGTCGGTCAGGATGCGGCGCGGCAGGCGAGCTGCAAACACCATCTATTGTTTGTTTTCGAAGTCTTTTATATCCGCAAAATCATCCAAAGCATGTACAGGTCGTGCAATGCGGTTGCGCAAGCCGCCGACGTTGCTTCGCGCCCAACGGTGCCCACGTTCAGGTTTTGGCGATCCCAAACAAGCGTTGTTGCCACGGCCGGAAGGACACCATATATCAGCGCGTTGCTTGCCAAGGAGCGCGCGCGCCTCACCAGACGTGCACGCTTTGCACTGCGTCCCGCACGTCGGATTTCCAAGCATACGCGTTGCGCAAGGGTTGGAGGCATTAGAATGGGGGGATAAATGCAATTGGACAGTTCTCTCAATTCCAAACTAAAGAATTAAAATACGTCATGCCATTGGGACCCGCAATAGTGATGATGAGGGGCCTATTTCTAGTAAAAGTAATACGAGTAGGCGTAGTAGTAGTAGTAGTAGTAGTAGTAGTAGAAGAAGTAGTAGTTGAGTCCATCTCATCTGCCATTTTGTACACCTCATTTCGTTCGTCCGTCGTCAGGACACGCCGCGTGTGCGGCACGCAGTTGATCCTCTGTCCACACAAAGTTCTGTTCAACCACTTTACAAGGCTGCAAACTCCATACAACTTGTTGTCCAGTTTGATGACAGGTGGCTCTGCCACCTCTAGTGTAATGGGATCAATGTTTGTCATTGGAAGAAACAAATGTTATGCACACCATAAATATTTTTTTCTAGATATATCCTTAGTTTTTGACATCAAATACTTTTCAATTTACAATTTTTTCAAATTTGTTTTATTTGACAATTTCAATTTTTTCAAATTTGTTTTATTTGACAATTTCAATTGCTTCCTCATTTGTTTTACGTATGGAAGTTGTCCCGTTTGTTTCAAAGCGTTTACCAAAGCGCACACGGGACGAAACTCTCGAAACACGCACTACACATAACGAAATTGTCCGTCACGTACTTGACAAGCCAGAACACAGCGAAGACTGTATCAATTTTGATGATTGTGCACGAGTTTGTTTGTTTGCAAGCATTGCACTGTTTACGCTCAATTTTGCTCTGAAGCCAACCAAAAAACAAAATGCACATATCAATGTTAACACAGCAACCGACGATGTGCTCATCGAGCGCCTCAAAAACTACGACCAGATTGATGACAAAGAACAGATTCGTTTTTTTCGCAACAAAGACAACTGGATTTCGTTTGCTTACAATGGCGTAAACCTATTCTGCATTAAGGAAATTGGCGAAATTGTTGATTCGACGGGCGTGCTACTTGGTTCTTGTATTAACTCGAGAATCTCAACCATGGTAAACAAAAAACACGTTACGCGCTCCCATTTGGTTTTGTTTGCTTGTGGGCATCGATGCCCCTCGGAGACGCACACTGCAGACCACATTGACCCCATGCGGCCCTCCTGCGACAGTATTACCAATCTTCGTTGGGCATCTAAATCTGAACAGCGTAACAATCAAGTTCGCTCTGGTCATGCTCAGCCTCATGCTATCCGCATTCGCGCTACAAGAATTGCGGACGGCACAATTCGCACGTTTGAACACAGAAGAGAGCTGGCCGCTTTTTTGGGAGTAAAAGACATCAACGTTAAAAACCCCACGAAAATTTACAAAGGGGAGTGGCTTCTGGAAATGCTATTGCCTGACACAAGCGACGTTGGCCGCATTCTTCCTCCGCATCCTATACACAAGAATCTGCAGCTTTCCGAGAATGGTTTTTACAAGGCAGATCGGGGCGCTTGGAGGCATCAAAACGGTTCACGTCCAGTAATTGGAGGGTGTGGTCTTTTGTCCCGTCTCACTGCCGAAAGCATTCTTGGTCGCAATTTGGACGATGGTGGAGAAGTTGATCACATGGACGGAGACACCACTAACAACAAGCTCTCTAACCTCTGGCCGGTGTCGAGGCGTATCAACACCATCAAAAAATTCCAATCTTTTGTCATCAGCACGGACACTGATGGCCACAACAAGCTCTACCTGTCTCCGACAGACGCCCATAACAGCACCGGTGTTGCCCAGAACAGCATTTCTAACGTTTGTAACGGAACTTTAAAAACTGCGGGCGGGCGTAGCTGGCGCATCGCAAGTGTTGACGAGCTGACGAAAATTTTCCAGTTGGTGGAGACACGCATTGCGCAGCTCTCGTGGGATGAGAAGCTTCAAATGCTTGAAACCTACAAGGAGGACAAGTACTACAGCATAATGCGCGATCAACTATTGCTTTCACGTGAATTTTTTCAGAAGCGCGCAGCGTGGGAGCTGACTGCAAAGCTTTCAGCGTAGCATCTGTATGTATAAATATTAAAAATGTATGCTCCAGCCATTTAGGCTTGGTGTTTCCTCTCAATATAGCATCAACTTGTGCAACATATTACCACCCGCTGTCAAATGCAAAGCATCAACGTGCTCCTGAACCGCACAGATTTGCCACACGCCGAGGCTGATGTGCTCACGCTCTGCGTGAACGCGTGGAGCATGCTCTACGATTTACTTGGTCCTGGATTGTCCTTTGAAAACGTGCAGCAACAGGATATGCTGTTTGAAACCTTCTGTCGTTTCCGGTTGTGGCGCGCAGGGTTGCATGTGAGCCCAGAGGCTGGCGCATGCGTTTTTCTTGTGGAATGCATCCTGCGGCTTGTGCTCCTCGACGCCTTCACAAGGTCATTGGAACCCAGGCAGTTGTCCGAATTCCGGGCACGCAAGAGATTGTGGCAATGCTCCATATGCAAAGAAGAACTTGCAAGTTTGTGTTTATTCACACCGGCGTCTCGTGAGATGACCGAGGCTCGGCTCGATGCGGCTGTTTTTGCGTGGAGGGACAACGCGGTTGAGGACGCGTGGCCAACGGTGTGGGTTGAAATTGCATACATGGTTGTTTTTTCGTCCGACACCGTTGCCTGCGTGGGTGAAGCACGCGAAGTTACAACCGCGGAGGATTTCTTCCTGCGCAAAGCGGCGGCAACAAGCGCGGAGTGTGTCATGAGGTCACGCATCCGCCACTCGCTGTCGCGCCAGTTGAACTCCGTGGTTACCCACGAAGCCGAAATGGGATGGGTTCTCGCCCGAGCGGAGCAGGCAAGCGACGACCTGGGACGCGCCGTCTCCCGCGACCTTGCGGCCACTCGCGTCCCCGTGTACCTGGTGCGCTTGGACCCCGATTTTGCGTCTCGCGATCCCGCGGCCCTGGTGGGGCAATGGCTCCCAAACCTGGCGAACGAAGTGACGACGGAATGTGCTGGTGGCCCGCGCACCCTGATTGCCAAAAATTCACCGCTCCTGCTTGACGTGCTTGTCCTGGCGGCTTTCGACTACACGTGCCTCCAGCGTTTCAAACTGGCCTGGAAACGCCTGTTTTGGACAACAGACCAAACGCCCTCGCTGGCTGAAAAGCGCATGCGCGCGTACGTGACCGACACATCTCCGGGTGTCCCGCCCCCGCTGGTCGTGACGACGCTTGACGGGACGTACCTCGTGCAACGCGCCGCCAACGGGGATATGGAGCCACGCCTGAAGTTTGCGCGTGCATACGACGCGGTGTCTGCTTGGTGTGAGGCGGTGACGCGCACACGAGGGGGCAGGGTGTACGGTGGCATAAACATAGCCACGCTCCACACCGAACTGTTTGCCTCGCAACCTGCGACGGCGGAGCCTGTGCTCATACGAACACAGGCCGTATAAAGCTGTTTGAAGATGAGTAATGTGGAATGTGAAGTGTGCAATGCAAAAAGCAATTTTCGTGGCAGTGTACGCCGCGC
>JAYVEE010000085.1:0-5973 GCA_043749005.1 Polaromonas sp.
GCTTCATCATGATCACTGTCAGGGACCTGATACCAGCGCTGGGTAATTTTTGTTTTTTCATGCTGTGCCTGTACGGTGATGGTCTGTGGCGTTTTCATAAACTGCGCACTCAGCTTGGAAATGCCTTCAGGGTAAGTGGCTGAAAACAGCAGCGTCTGGCGTTTTTTGGGACATTGCTTGGCCACGGTCACGATGTCTTCAAAAAACCCCATGTCAAGCATGCGGTCGGCCTCGTCCAGCACCAGGGTGTTCATGGCTTCAAGATTCAAGTGGCCACGGCCTAAATGATCCATGATGCGGCCAGGCGTGCCGACGACGATATGCGCGCCGTTTTCCAAAGTGGCGGTCTGGTTGCGCAGGGGCACACCGCCGCACAGCACCACCACCTTGACGTTTTCTTCAGCACGCGCCAGTCGGCGGATTTCAGCCGCTACCTGATCAGCCAGCTCACGTGTGGGGCAAAGCACCATGGCCTGCACCGAAAAGCGCCGCACATTCAAATTAGCCAGCAAAGCGATGCCAAAAGCCGCTGTCTTGCCGCTGCCGGTTTTGGCCTGTGCAATCAGGTCTTTGCCCAACAGGGCGACAGGTAACGCGGCGGCCTGAATCGGCGTCATGCTGGCGTAGCCGAGCCGGGCCAGGTTGGCCAGCACGTGTGCGGGTAGGGATAAAGAGGCGAAGTCAGTAGGAGAAATGATCATGGACCGATTATCGCGGCGCACGATATCTGCAAAGACAAATGCCGAGCCCTTGTAAGTTTCAGTTAATCTGAAGGCGGCAAAATACATTGTGTACAATTAAATTGTGTGATTTATAAAACTCACTCAATAGATCCCACAACGTGTTTTTTACTCAACAGCCATGAAAGCAAATTGATCCATGTCCACAAATAACCTCAGTCCAGTTGCGACCTCATCACGCCGGCACCTGTTGACCGGCAGCGCTGCTCTGCTGGCAAGCGCGGGAGTAGCCGCAGCGTCCCACACAGGCGCACCCGGGATGTCAGGAAGCCACCCGACCATGCACCGCAGCAACATGGTGACCACTCAGGACGGTACGGAGATTTATTACAAGGATTGGGGCACAGGACCGAAAACAGTCGTGTTCAGCCACGGCTGGCCGCTCAGCGCTGATGCATGGGAAGACCAGATGATGTTTCTGGCATCCAACGGTTACCGCTGCATTGCACATGACCGACGTGGCCACGGCCGCTCCAGCCAGCCTTGGGACGGCAATAACTATGACACTTTTGCCAGCGATCTGGACACTCTGGTGTCCACGCTGAAAGTCACAAATGCAACTTTTGTCGGCCATTCCATGGGTGGTGGTGAAGTGGCTCGTTATCTTGGCAAGTTTGGCAGCGCACGCGCATCAAAAGCGGTGTTGATTGCTGCTGTCACGCCTTTGATGCTCAAAACTGTCGCTAATCCGGAAGGCACGCCAATAGCTGCTTTTGACGGCATCCGTGCAGGCCTGCTGGCTGATCGTGCCCAGTTCTACAAAGACCTGACCACGCCATTTTTTGGCTTCAACCGCACTGGCATCAAAGACTCGCAAGGACGTCGCGACACCTTCACCACTTTGGGTATGCAATCCAGCCTGCGCAGCTCGTATGAATGCGTCAAACAGTTTTCAGAAACCGACTTCACGGAAGACCTGAAAAAAATGACACTGCCTACCCTGCTGATTCACGGCGACGACGACCAGATCGTTCCCATTGCTCCGTCAGCTATAGCAGCCTCAAAGATTCTGAAAAATGGCCGTCTTGAAGTTTACAAGGGCGGCTCGCACGCCATACCGCAGATGAACAAAGACAAGCTCAATGCAGATTTGTTGGCATTTTTAAAGCAGGCCTAAAACGACGCGCGTCAAGCCCCCGGCCTTGGCAGGCTGGCACCGACATCACACGCGGTGCCAGCCTGCCCAAAAGCCCCCTGTCATAGCGCGAGAAAGTTGCGCAACTATCATGCGGAGTCACGTTTATAAAGGCAAGGCATGCAAACTTACGACTTTGATTTTTTTGTAATCGGCGGAGGCAGCGGCGGTGTGAGGGCGGCACGTATGGCCGGACAACGCGGTGCGCGTGTGGGATTGGCTGAAGTTGCAGACATGGGCGGTACGTGTGTGAACGTAGGCTGCATCCCGAAAAAACTTTACAGCTACGCCGCGCACTTTGCCGACAGCTTTGAAGAGTCTCATGGGTTTGGTTGGGAGGGCACAGCGCCGACCCTGAACTGGGAAACACTGAAAAAAAATCGGGCCAAGGAAATTAAGCGGCTAAACAGCATTTACGACCAGCTGCTGATTGGCGCGAGTGTCAAGGTCATCAAGGGCTGGGCCCGCTTAACAGATACACACACGGTAGAGGTGGGTGACAAACAATACACCGCCAAAAACATTTTGATTTCGACTGGCGGCACAGCGCTGGTCCCTGCCGTTGAAGGCCATGAAAACGTAGTCACATCAGACAGCATGTTTGACTTGAGCCCTTTCCCGAAGCGGCTACTGGTGGTGGGTGGAGGCTACATTGCGTGTGAGTTTGCGTCAATCTTCAACGGATTGGGTTCAGTCGTGACTCAAGTGCATCGGGGCGACAAGGTACTAACAGGTTTTGACGAAGACGTGCGCAGTTTTATTGCCGCCGAAATGACCAAAACCGGGGTCAATTTCAAATTCAAGACCGAAGTTGAGTCCATAACAAAAGCCGAGCACGGACTAAACATCAAGATCAAGGGAGATGGTGAAAGTCTGACAGTAGATACTGTGTTGTACGCCACAGGACGCATAGCCAACGCCAGCGGTTTGGGCCTGGGTGCTGTAGGCGTGGAGGTAACCGCAGCAGGTGCCATCAAAGTCAACGAGCTGTATCAAACCAGCGTGCCGCACATTTACGCGGTGGGTGACGTGACGTCACGCGTGCAGCTAACACCTGTGGCGCTGGGCGAGGCGATGGTGGTGGTTGACCAGATCTTTGGCGCAGCGGCTGGCAAGGCACCACGGAGCATGAGCTACGACTTTATTCCAACTGCTGTGTTTACTCATCCCAATATCGGCACGGTCGGCTACTCAGAAAGCCAGGCGCAGAACAAGTTCGACAACGTCACCGTTTACCGCAGTGACTTCAAGTCGCTTAAACATACGCTAAGCGGCAGCGCTGAACGTACCCTGATGAAGCTCATCGTGGACGACGCCAGCGATCGCGTGGTTGGCCTGCACATGGTGGGACCAGACGCAGGCGAGGTGGTGCAGGGTTTTGCTGTGGCGATGAAAGCAGGCGCGACAAAAGCCGTGTTTGACAGCACGATTGGCATACACCCCACCATGGCTGAAGAATTTGTCACGATGAGAGAACCTGTTAAAAACTGATATGTCGTACTTACCCAGTTTTATTGCCCCAACGAAATACAGCGACGCATCAGCAGCACTCGCGCAGGTACAACTGATTTACAGCCAGCAGATTTCACATCTGCGCAATGCCATGCAACGCTACGTGGCAGGCGAAACACTGCCGGGCCATGTACGGGCCTGCTACCCGTTCGTGCGCATCCATACCGAAACCGTGTCACGCAAACTGCAAGAAGCCATCGATGCTGCGCAGCTGAGTTACGGTTTTGTAGCAGGCCCCGGTCGCTACGAAACCACCCTAACGCGACCCGACTTGTACGCCGGCTATTACTTGCAACAGTTCAAACTGCTGTTGCAAAACCACGGTATTGAGCTTGAGATAGGCACCAGCACACAGCCTATTCCCATACATTTTTCGTTCGGCGAGCATGACCATATTGAAGGCAGCTTAAGTACTGACAGACGCACGCTGATGAGTGACGTGTTTGACCTGCCAGACCTCGGCGCGATGGACGACGGCATTGCCAACGGCACATTTGAAGCGCGCCCCGGCGAGCCGCACCCACTGTCGCTTTTTACGGCAGCGCGGGTTGACTATTCACTCCAGCGCCTGCGCCATTACACCGGAACGTCGCCCGACTGCTTTCAAAACTTTGTGCTGTTTACCAACTACCAGTTTTACATCGACGAGTTTGTGCGCCTGGGCCACGCCGAGATGGCCAACCCCAACAGTGAATACATCTGTTTTGTAGAGCCGGGTAATGTGGTCACCCGCCGCGTGGGGCTACCACCTGTTGCGGGCGACGAACTGGGAGTACAACCACCGAGATTGCCGCAAATGCCCGCCTACCACTTGATGCGTGCGGCCAGAGCCGGTATCACCATGGTCAACATTGGCGTGGGTCCGGCCAATGCCAAAAATATCACCGACCACATCGCGGTGTTGCGACCGCACGCGTGGATCATGCTGGGCCACTGCGCGGGGCTGCGCAACACACAGCAACTGGGCGACTACGTGCTGGCACACGGCTATGTGCGTGAAGACCATGTTCTGGATGAAGAACTGCCGCTATGGATACCGATACCTGCGCTGGCCGAAATTCAAAAGGCGCTGGAAAGTGCGGTGGCTGACGTCACCGGCCTGCAAGGCACCGCCCTGAAAAGCATCATGCGCACCGGCACCGTGGCATCAACAGACAACCGCAACTGGGAGCTGTTGCCCGGCAACCAGCCACAACGTCGCTTCAGCCAAAGCCGCGCTGTAGCGCTCGACATGGAAAGCGCCACGATAGCCGCCAACGGCTTCAGGTTTCGCGTACCTTACGGCACGCTACTGTGCGTGAGTGACAAGCCCCTTCACGGCGAAATCAAGCTGCCCGGCATGGCCAACCACTTTTATCGCGAGCGGGTTGACCAGCACTTGCGCATCGGCATACGGGCGATTGAATTGCTGCGAGCCGAAGGTTCAAGCCAGTTGCATTCAAGGAAGCTGCGTAGTTTTTCTGAAGTGGCGTTTCAGTAACCTAATGATCGCAAGTTTTGTGACGCAAATATACGTTACTGATAGCAAATGTTAGGGAATTACAAAAGCAAGAAAATTTACAAAAGTATTTAAACTTTCGCAGATTGTGATCTGCAAATTTTTTTTCGATAACTAGCGATTACTTTGAAGTTATAAATCCTGAGATCATCGCTTTCGTTGGGACTAACGATGCTGGCAAAACCGTTTTTTCAACGTTCTCAGATTCACGCAATTGGGGCGCAGATAGAACGCTTCAGTCGCGCCGGAGGACCAACTCTGGCGGCAAAGCTGAGCCCGCCTGAACCCGCTTTTTAACTAGCCGTCCGACGAGCGCAGGGGGATTTACATCGCCAGCGACATTGAATCGGTGAACGAACGCAGCATGTTTCCTGCACACACAAATCCTGATTAATCCTCGTAACTACAGTGCTGGGCTGCAATGCTTGCCTGACCGCTTCGCACTTAAGTTCCACTCCGAATTATTTTTCGAATAGTTTCTTTTGGTCGTTCTCCTCATACTTTTGAAGGTTTGATTCAAAACCTTTTGCGTTTAATTTCGTCACGTTTATTACTCAATGATTTATCCGCATTGAAGCCCGCAAAGCAATACAGATCAAGGGCGTTTCTTACGCGACAGCTTCTAACCCTCCTACTAATCGATAAGGCAATGCCGCATTAAATTTCCCGTGCGGTTGGTTGAAATGACCGCGCCTCACAGACCATACCGGTCAAATTCTTTACCTGGAAGGAAATTTTATGATTGAAAAACTGGCTTGTAAAAACCCTGAGATTCGCAATTACCTTTGGAACTCGGCCGAAGAGCAGATTTCCCGCAAGGAGAATTTCTTATGAAGGCGCTCGTTTACAACGGTCCCCGCGATGTTCAGGTTAAGACTGTGCCTGACGCAAAAATCGAACGTCACACCGACGTGCTTGTGAAAATAACAAGCAGCAATATTTGCGGTTCCGACCTCCATATGTATGAGGGCCGAACAGACATGGAGGCAGACCGAATTTTGGGCCATGAAAATTTAGGCACGGTGATTGAAGTCGGAAAGGCCGTTGACAAAGTCAAAGTGGGTGACTTCGTGTGCCTGCCGTTTAAT
>JAYVEE010000086.1:0-5972 GCA_043749005.1 Polaromonas sp.
CGCCATGACCTTCAGGCCTGCTGAAATCGCTTTGGACACCGGGTGATCAGAACGCTTGGCCATGCTGGCTGCAAGGCGTTTGGCGCTACTTTCATCAGCATTATTTAAAGCCTGCCAATGCACCAGATGCGGTTTACCTGCGGTGATGGTGCCTGTTTTGTCCAGCACCACGGCTTTGAGCAAACGCGCACTTTCCAGATAAATCCCACCTTTCACCAGCACGCCCCGCCGTGCGCCCGCCGTCAGGCCGCTGACAACGGTCACAGGTGTCGACAAAATCAGTGCGCAAGGGCAGGCAATGACCAACAGCACCAGCGCTTTGTAAATGGCTGCCAGCCATGTCCAGCCGAAGAGCAGAGGCGCGACAACGGCCACCATTAGCGCCAGAATAAAAATGGCAGGAGTGTAGTAAGTCGCAAATTTATCCACAAAGCGCTGCGTCGGCGCGCGTGTAGCCTGAGCTTGTTCAACCGCCTCAATGATCCGTGCAATCGTGCTGTTGCTGGCCAGCGCGGTGACAGTAAATTCAAGCTCGGCTGTCTCATTAATCGTGCCTGCAAATACCTGATCACCCGGTGCTTTGTCTACAGGAATGCTCTCACCTGTCACGGGTGCCTGGTTAACCGCACTGTTGCCTTTGATGATGGTGCCATCAAGCGGCATACGCTCGCCGGGCTTGACGCGCACCACCGCGCCGAGTGTTACCGCAGCCGCCGGCTGACTCGCCCAAGTACCGTCAGCCTGGAGCACCAGTGCCGTATCGGGTGCCAACGCCATCAAACCTTTGATGGCGTTGCGCGCCCGGTCAACCGCCTTGGCTTCAATCAGCTCGGCAATGGCATACAGCGCCATCACCATGGCGGCTTCGGGCCACTGACCAATGACGAACGCGCCAGTTACCGCCACGCTCATCAGCGCGTTGATATTGAGCTTGCCCCTGAACAAAGCGGCAAAGCCCTTTTGGTAGGTTTCAAACCCGGCAAGAAATATAGCGATGGCAGCAATGGCTATGCCGCCTGTTTTCCAGGGCGTTGTGTCGGGCGCAAAAAACGACAGGCTTTCAGCAGCGATGGCAAACACTAAAGCCGCCCCGAGGCGAAAAAACTCGCGATATTGATTGACGCTTGGGACTGTGCCTGCACCGTGTGGGTCATTGGTATGTAAAAAGGCGGCAACCAGTTCTGCCTTGAAGCCCGCTTTGCGAATTGCATTTAGCGCAATGTCCACAACATTTGGCGCTGCATCAATGCCCAGCGTGCGGGCACTGATCTGAAAATCCAGTGAGCGAATGTTTGACACCGATTCCAGTGCGCGCCTGATGTCTGCTTCTTCAACGCTGCAATCCATTGCCGGTATGCGCAGCACAGTGCGGTGCTTGGCCTTAACAGCCGTGGCGCTTAATGGATGGTTAGCGCCAGGCGTTGCATCACAGCAATGCGGCGTTGCTGAATGATCATTTTTAACGTGAGGCTTTGCAATCATGGCATGATTGGAAACTTTAAACCCACTTTAAGGTCAAGCGCAGTGATGAGTAGACGTTTAAAAGCAGGGGATATTGGCGTTTGGGCAGCTCTGGCATCCGCTTTTTTGTTTGGGGCCAGCACGCCGCTGGCCAAAATCTTGTTGGATGGTCAGCTGGGGCAAGTCAGCCCCTGGTTGCTGGCCGGTTTGCTTTACGCTGGGTCTGGCTTGGGACTGCTGGTTTACCGGATCGTCAAGAAACTGCCAACACCTCGACTGCAACGCAGCGAATCGCTCTGGTTAGGCGCTGCCATTGTGTGTGGCGGCGGCCTTGCACCTGTGCTGCTTATGTTTGGGCTTACCCGAATGGCGGCCAGTCATGCTTCGTTGCTGCTCAATGCCGAGGCGGTACTGACAACTTTGTTGGCCTGGGCTTTGTTCAAAGAGCATCTGGGTAGCCGCATTGTCGTGGGAATGGTACTGATTGTGGCGGGTGCACTGCTGCTCAGCTGGCCGCAAGGGGGTGTTGAGGTCGCTCTGCAAGCTGATGCGTTGCTGCCTGCTTTGGCAGTCTTGCTGGCTTGCGCCTTTTGGGCGCTTGACAATAATTTCACACGCAAGGTGGCGCATGCAGATGCATCATGGATAGCATGCATCAAAGGGTTGGCGGCTGGCACAACCAATTTGCTGCTTGCTCTTTCGCTAGGTGCAGCATGGCCATCACTTGGGGGTGTTACTGCTGCAATGGCACTGGGCTTTCTGGCGTACGGCGTCAGCCTGGCATTGTTTGTTGTGGCGTTGCGACATTTGGGAGCGTCACGCGCTGGAGCCTATTTTTCTACGGCGCCTTTTGTGGGAGCTGCCATGTCCGTGTTGATTTTTGCGGAACCTGTTACCTGGCAACTGTTGGCTGCCAGTGCATTGATGGGATTGGGCGTGTGGCTGCACTTAACAGAACACCATGCACACGTCCATTTGCACAGTTCGCACAGCCACGCACATCCGCACGTACATGATGCACATCACTTGCATGCCCACGCTTTGGGCAACGATGCCACCGAACCGCATGACCATGCGCATCATCACGAGTCTTTGACGCATGACCACGCCCACTATCCTGATGCCCACCACCGTCATGGGCATTAAGCCCGCAATAAATGCGCACTACCTGATTAGTCAGGCTGCTGCGCTGAGCGGTGTAACGCCCGCCAATATTCGCTTTTATGAAAAGGAAAAACTGCTCAGTCCACAAGGTAGAGGCGACAACAGCTACCGAATGTATAGCAGTAGTGACATCCATCGCTTGCGATTTATTCGCGCTTGCCGGGCACTTGACATGTCGCTTGATGAAGTACGTACGCTGCTCCAGCTTGACTTGAACAGCAAGGCAGATTGCGCGACTGCGCGCTGCGCGCTGGATGAGCACCTGTCGCATGTGCGTGAACGGCTTAATGAGCTGAAGGCACTTGAAAAAGACCTGAAGGCACTGCGTGGCCGATGCGATGGGATGGATATGACCTGCCACATCATTGAGGCGTTGCATGAGCGCGCGGATGCGTTGCCAAAAAGTGTGCGACCTGTTGCAGGCAAACGGCACGTTTAACGGTTTTGCTGCAAGGTAGCGACGGCTGGTTCACGGTCAAATATCAGCGTCAGCAACGCTGCCAGTGCAAACGGCGCGCCCACCCAGGCCAGTTGGGTCAGACCAACGCTGTTGATGAGTGCACCACTGACGACTGCGCCCAGCGCAGTACCCAGGTAAAGCATGGAACTGTTCAAACTGAGCAGCAGCGGCGCTTGTGATGGTGACAGGCTGACCAGACGGCTTTGCTGCGGAGCGGTCAGGCCAAAGCCCGCCAGACCCCAGACGACCAACGTGACGATTGTTGCTAGCAGGTTACCCTGGGTTAGCGGCAAGAGGCACATCAATGAAGCCAGCACGATGAGCTGTGCAGTGATGGTGCGAAGCGATCCAAAGCGGTCATTGGCCCAGCCGCCCAGCAAGGTGCCCGCAACACCTGCGGTGCCAAAAATGGCCAGCACTACCGACAGCAGCGTTGTGCTCATGTCGTTCAGGGCCAGCAGCACCGGTCCGACATAGGTAAACACGCTGAAGATGGCGATAAAAAACAGCAACGTGCGCAGCCACACACGCAGTACAGCACTTTGGCGCGCTGCCGTTTTAAAGCCATCAAAACTGACGCTTTGCGCGATCTTGCCTTTGGGTAGCAGCAGGGTTGCCGCCAGCAGCGCAGCCAGGCTGGCGGCGGCGCAGAGCCACACGGGCATGTGCCAGCCGTATTTAAAACCCAGCCAGGCACCAATTGGCAATGCCACTGCATAGCTGATGCTCATGCCCAAAAAAACAGTTGACAGCGCACGACCGCGCAAGGCTGGGGCAACCAGTGTTACTGCATAAGCCGACACTGCTGCTGTGAACATCGCACCCGCGCCCATCAACACCCTGCCCATCAACAAAACCGCCAGGCTGGGTGCCAGCGCCGATACCAGATTGCCAACGGTGAAGAGACCCAGTGCCAGTTGAATCGCGCGTTTGCGTGGCCATGTGGCCGTCAGCAAAATCAGTACTGGCGCAAGTAATGCTGTAGCAACCGCATAAGCCGTCATGACCTGCCCGGAGGCCGCAACGCTGATGCCGAGATCACGAGCCAGCGACTGCAAAATGCCGCTGAGTACAAATGCACCGCTGCCAATAACCAGGTTGCACAGGGCAAAGAAATAAAGAATTCGGGGCATAACAAGGCAAGGTGGGAATGGCAGGACGACGCTGGATGGCCGAGCTCCCGATTGTGCAGTGGAGCTACCTGTACGGCTGTCGCCAGCGACAATAGTGGTTTTATTTCGGAGCTGGCATGTTGAAAACCCGTTTCTTTGCGGCTGTACTCTGTTGCTTGACAGCCGTTTTAGTGCCTGGCGCTGTTTGGGCGCAAAGCAGTGTTTTTATTGAAGAACTGACGACGCAAGAAGTAAGTGCCGCGCTGAAGGCAGGTAAGACCACGATCCTGATTCCGATTGGTGGCACCGAGCAAAATGGCCCGCATATGGCCATTGGCAAACACAACACGCGGGCCAAAGCATTGGCGGGCAAAATCGCCGTGTCTTTAGGCAATGCGCTGGTGGCCCCAGTGCTTACTTACACGCCAGAAGGCAACATAGACCCGCCAACCGAGCACATGGGCTTTGCCGGCACGATATCTATTTCAGAAGATACGTTTAAAAACATCTTGCTCGGTACGGCCCTCAGTTTTAAAAAACATGGTTTTCTAGACGTGGTGCTGCTGGGCGACAGCGGTAACTACCAAAAGGCGCTGGCGGCGGTAGCTGTGCAGTTCAATCGTCAGGCAGCCAAGTCAAGTGTTCGCGTTCACTACATTGCTGAGTACTACCGAATCACCCAGACCGCTTACATCGACTCTTTAAAAGCCAGGGGCCTGACCAGCATCGAGATTGGCACCCATGCCGGGTCGGCTGACACCTCTTTATTAATGGCGATTGACAGCACCATGGTTCGGACCGAGCGATTTGCAGAGGCTGCGCGCCGTGGCTGGGCTTCAGGCACTTTGGGCGACCCGCGTGCTTCAAGTGCTGCCAACGGCCAATTAGGTGTGGACGCGGTTGTTAAAATTACTGTTGATGCTATTAAAAAGGCAACGGCTGCACCGCGCTAGCGCCAGGCCAAGTTTTCACCCCTTATTTAATTCACCCTGAAACCTCTAGTCCTAAAGTTAGTCAAATGCGTAAAAATTATTGGAAAGCTGGTCTGGTCACTGTTCTGGGTTGTGCTGTTGCAGCATCGATGAGCGTGGCTCAAACGACCTATAGCAAAACTGTTATTCCGCCGCCGGGCCCAATGCCAACAGGCATCGTCGACATGGTTTCAGGTATGCCGCCAGCGGTCGACAAAGCAAATCTTTATAGCGAAATTGCATCCAGCAAACTAAGCCCCAGTGTGGCTGGTGCACTGGAGCGGATTTACGTACCCAATCGGGGTGAAAACACCGTTTCAGTGATTGACCCGGTCACGATGAAAGTCATTGACAAGTTCAAGGTGGGCGTTCATCCCCAGCACATTGTGCCGAGCTGGGATTTAAAAACACTCTGGGTGGCCAACAATGCCGAAGGTCGGCTTGACGGCAGCCTGACTCCGATTGACCCCAAAAGCGGCAAACCCGGCAAGTCTGTACCGGTCGATGACCCGTATAACCTTTACTGGACGCCTGACGGTCAATTTGCCATTGTGGTGGCTGAGGCTTACAAACGGCTGGACTTCAGGGATGCCAAAACGCTGGCAATGAAGTTCACTATTCCTACGCCCAAATGCGCGGGCATCAACCATGCGGACTTTTCAATCGACGGCAAATTTGCGTTATTTACCTGTGAGTTCAATGGATCAGTCACCAAGATTGATCTGGTCAACCGCAAGGTGGTTGATACGCTCAAGCTCAACGCTTATTTTGACCGTCCCGACATTCTGGCCTTGATAGTAGCGC
>JAYVEE010000087.1:0-5967 GCA_043749005.1 Polaromonas sp.
TAAAAAGCGAGCGCTATCAGCTACCAAATAAATAGCGCGTCAGCTAATCTGCAAGGGGTTGAGTGATTTTGTCAATCTGTGCCATTATTTCCGGGGTCAGGCGGGCGATAACATCCGCAGCGCCAAGGTTATTTTTCAACTGCTCAATCTTTGATGCACCAGTGATCACCGTGCTGACACGCGGATTGTGGGCAACCCAAGCAATCGCCAGTTGGCCCACTGTGCAGCTAAGACCGTTAGCTATTCCTTCAAGCAAGCCTACTGCTGCATTTTTCTTTTCATTGGTTAACCCACTCACCAAAAAGTCCATGTCTTTGCGGGCACCGCGGCTTTCGGCCGGCACACCATTGCGGTATTTTCCAGTCAACAACCCACTGGCCAATGGGCTCCAGGTGGTCAGGCCCAGCCCAATGTCTTCATAGAGGCGGGCGTATTCAACTTCAACCCGTTTTCGGTGAAACAGGTTGTACTGCGGTTGCTCCATCACGGGCTTGTGCAGGTGGTGCTTGTCGGCAATGCACCAGGCTGCGCGAATCTCGTCAGCAGACCATTCACTGGTGCCCCAGTACAGCGCTTTACCCTGCGTGATCATGTCGCTCATCGCATGCACAGTTTCCTCAATCGGTGTGTGAGTATCGGGACGGTGGCAATACACCAGGTCAATAAAGTCCACACCCATCCGCTGAAGCGAGCCATCAATGGCTTGCATCAGGTATTTGCGGTTAAGGGTGTTTTTGCGGTTAATGGTGGGCTTTTTCTTGTCAAGCTCTTCAAGTCCCCAGTAAAACTTGGTTGATATAACGTAATTCAAACGCGGCCATTTCAAGGCCTTGATGGCATCGCCCATGACAGATTCACTTTTTCCGCTTGCATAAACTTCTGCGTTGTCAAAAAAATTAACCCCGTTATCCATAGCCAAAGCCAGCATTTCCTTTGCAGCATTGACATCAACCTGATTGGCATAGGTGACCCATGAACCGAGTGAAAGTTCGCTAACTTGCAGGCCGCTGCGGCCCAGACGTTTGTATTGCATCAATGTTCCAGTAAAAAGTTTGTATGCGCACGTAAAGCTTATAAAGCGTCCACGGCAATTAAGCCATCAGCCTATTTGAAATGTCGCCTATTTCATGTAGTCTGAAACTAATGTTCGATGTCGTCTTCAACTGTCCAATAACGTGTCATGACTGAATTTGAAGTGAAGTTTGAAGTTTCTCCCAAAAACTTGAAAAGTGTTGCTGCAACCATGCTGCAAGGCAAAGTCACTCGTCAGCGCCTGCAGGCCAGTTACTTTGACACCGCAGACGGTGGGCTGGCCGCGCATGGCATTGTGGTGCGCCTGCGCAAGGAGGACGGGCGCTGGGTACAAACAGCGAAGGGCTCTACTACTGGCTTGCTGCAGCGACTGGAGCACAACGCGGCGGTGCCCGCGCAGCGTGCCAGCACTGTACCTGCGCTTGATCTGTCGCGCCATCACGGCACGCCGGTTGGCAATGCCATTGACCAGGCATTGGGGCTCAAAGCCAATGACCTTTATCCGGAGCTGACGCTGTTGTACGGTACTGACGTGCAGCGCGTCACCCGGCATGTGGCCAGTGGTGCATCGATGGTCGAAATTGCGCTGGACCAGGGACGCGTTTTTTCCGATGGCCGAGAGCAATTGATTTGTGAGCTTGAAGTGGAGCTTAAAGAAGGCTCGCCGCACGATGCCGTGACACTCGCGCGGCTGTGGTGCGCTAACCATGGGTTGTGGATGAGTACGATTGCCAAGTCGATGAAGGGTCAGCGGTTGGGTAACAAAGGAGCTATGTCCGATGCGACATCAGCCGTTTCGGCAAAGTTTTCGCGACATGCTGCTGGGCATGAAATGGTCAGCGCGGTGGTGGCGGCCTGCCTGAGCCAGATTCTGCCCAACATGAGCGAGCTGGCTGGCGGCAGCCAGCACCCTGATCACGTCCACCAGTTGCGGGTTGGTATCCGCAGGCTGCGCACGGCACTGCGTGAATTAGGCGGATTAACCGATGTCATAGACCCGCAATGGGATGACGCCTTGGTCCAAACTTTCAGGGCTTTGGGTATTCATCGTGACCACAGCCAGCTAACCCAGGTGTTGCAACCGCAATTGCTGGCAGCGGGTGGTCCTAACATGCCATTAAGCGATACCGGAAGCAACATATCTGACCCTGGTTACTTGGTACGTACACCGGAATTTCAGGACACATTGCTTGGCCTGATCGGTTTTGTGTACCGCGAAATGCCCAAGTTAGTCGACAAACCTGATTCCTTGAAAAAGGCGGTTTCCCTGCGCCTGAAAAAGCTCCATACACATGCGTTGCGTGATGGTAAGAAGTTTCTGGCGCTTGATGAAGTGCAGCAACACAGCGTACGTAAGCGCCTGAAGCGGCTGCGCTACCTGATCGAATTTGCCGCACCGCTTTTTGGCAGCAGCAAAGTCAACCCTATGGCTTCAGCGCTCAAGCCCGTTCAGGATGCACTTGGTTTGTACAACGATGAACTCATGGCCTTGCAAACATGGCGGACACTGGCTACAGATCAACCGCACGCCTGGTTTGGTATCGGCTGGCTAACCGCACGCAAGCAGCCCAATGCCAGGCAGTGCCTGAAGGAAATAAAAATCTTTGCGAAAATCAAGCCGTTTTGGCGCAGTTAAATTCCGTCATCCCGCATCTCGATCCAGGATCAATTTGCTACTAAGTTTATAGCTGGCTGCGCGCGAATTATATGGTGATTAAGCATAAATAACTCTTAATTGTTGAGTCTGCTCATATCGGCATATTGAACAGGGTACCGACGCCTGCCGTGACGGCCATCGCCAGCACACCCCAAAAGGTAACCCGCCAGACACTGGGTAATACCGCTGATCCACCCGCCAGTGCAGCCACTACACCCAGCAATGCCAGGCTTAGCAGTGATGTGCCAGCGACCCAAACTATCACACTTTGTACGGGTGCAAACGTAGCGACAGCAAGCGGCAGCGCAGCACCTGTAGCAAAGCTTGCAGCTGACGCCAGCGCAGCTTGTAAGGGTTTTGCGCTGAAGGCGTTTGAAATACCCAGCTCGTCGCGTGCGTGGGCGCCCAGTGCATCATGCGTTGACAACTGGGCCGCAACCTGCGCGGCCAGCTCCGGCGTTAACCCGCGTGCAATATAAACAGCCGCTAATTCGCGCAACTCGGCAGCCGGGTCTTTAGCCAGCTCTGCTTTCTCGCGCGCCAAGTCGGCATTTTCAGTGTCAGCCTGTGAATATACCGACACATATTCACCCGCAGCCATCGACATTGCGCCTGCTACCAACGCAGCAACGCCGGTCATCAAAAGTGTGGTTTGGTCAGCGCTTGCAGCCGCTATGCCAACCAGCAGGCTGGCTGTCGAAACAATGCCGTCATTGGCTCCAAGTACAGCGGCGCGTAGCCAGCCAATACGGTGGGTACGATGCGCCTCCAAGTGTGTGTTGAGGTGAAGTCGACTCATGGACAGGAAATTATCGGTAGACGGGTGAACGATTTCATCGGATTTGGTTTAAGTTTTTGTGACATTTTCTGCATCCTGCAGCCGCACCACCAACACAGGACATGGTGCTAGCCGAATAACCTGCTCCGCGCCACTGCCCATTAGCAGTCTTCCTATTCCGCGCCTGCCGTGTGTGCCTACCACCACCAAACTGGCACCCCAATTTACGGCTTCCTGCGCAACAGCTTCTGCAAGATGAGCTCCTAATTGGTCAATCAGCAAAGACTCTGCCTGAATGCCTGCAGACTGCGCAATTGCCAGCGCTTCGGCCAGTATTTTTTCGCCTGCTTCACGCATGACGTTGATGGCTGCACCGGAATATCCGTCATAAGGGTCTGAGCCGACGAGGTATGCCGTCTGGTCCAACACATGAAGCAACTTTAAGATAGCTCCGCCGCCAGCGTAGTTGGCCATTTCAATGGCACTGGAAAGTGCTTTACTTGATGTAAGACTGCCGTCTACAGCAACCAATATACGTTTGTACATTGCTTTTCTCCTGCAAGTTAAATAAGGCAAAAATTTCAGCGGGTCCAAGCGGCGCTCAGAGCTTACTTTGCCAACAAAACGAGTATGTTGCAATCCGACATCATCTGCTGCGCAATGCTGCCGGTCAAAGCGTACCCCACTTTGCCGTGCCTACGTGTAGTCATCACGATCGGCTGCAACTGAGTCGGCCTGATTTCAACAACAAGCCATAAAAGCACGTGTGCATCATTTCACCAGCAACACGGGCTTAGTGCTGTTTGCCACCACCTTTTGCACAACACTGCCCATAATCGCCTGTCCAGCCACATCGCGCCCATGAGTCCCCATAAGAATCATGTCCACGTGTTCTTTTGTTGCTGTGTCAACAATGACCGTCGCAATGTAGCCAATCAGGCTCATCGTACGGTACTTGACAGCATTTTTTTCAAGAAATTGTTGAATGGGTACAAATACCATTTTTGCTTCCAGCTCGTTGAGCTCTATAGCTTTCTCGCCGCTTATCATCATATTGAAAATAGTTGGTACAACTGTTTGCACATGAATTACCAGAAGGGCATCTGAAGGCTCCAACAAGCGCTTGTTCACCACCAAAAAGGCTAATGCTTTTTGGGTGTATTCACTGCCATCTGCTGCTAATAACACTTTCGTGTCGTCGTTCTTTTCAAATAATTTTTATCACTTGCAGTTACCAAAACGTCTGTATTTGAAACTTGCAAACTCGTAGCTTCAGGATAAAACAGTGCCATTGATCAAAACTTGATTTGTATCAAGATTTACACTTTTAGAAGCGATCTCGATTCGACCGGCAAAACTAACTGATTGCATTCTTTCGGGTTTGATACAGCTGCAGAACCATGTTGACCACCAACGGGATAAAAACGCCCAAGCAGATTGCCGTCAGCACATCCGTTGGCCAATGCACGCCCAGCACCAGGCGCGACAGCCCCATCAGGCTGATCCACAGCACCGCCAGCGGCAGCGCCACGCTTCCTGATTTCGGCCAGATGCGTATGGCGATTAAAGTCAAAGCGGTTGAAAAAGCCGCCGTGCTTAACGTGTGTCCGCTGGGAAAGCTCGACCCCCAATACCAGGTAGTGCTCCACAGCTCAGGCCGAGCGCGGTTAACCGCCATTTTTAATGCGTAGGTCAGCGCCCATCAGCTGCCCATGGTGGTGGCCAACAACACCGCTTCGTATGGGCGTCGCATCAGCAAAAGCAGGGCGCACAGCACCGCTGTGGCAGGTACCAAAAAAATTACAGCGCCGCTCCAGGTAACTGCGCTAAAAAAGCCAAGCAATGCGGGCGGGGTATTTTGCTTGATCAACAACAGCGCAGCCGTGTCGACAGGGCCAGACTCTTTTGAAAGCACATCTTCAAATACCTTGATGCCGATGACCAGCAGCGTCAACAGCGTTAAAACTACAAAACGCTTGCCCGCTAGCGCCAACAGCCAGGGTGTTTTGGCATAGCGGGCATACGCGCCGATAGCCAGATACGCAAAAGCTATGTAGAGCGTCAGCTTGAAAATATCAAATATAAACGGGATTAACGCATAATCACTATAAAAGTCATAGCAACTTACACAGGTATTTATTGAGCTTAAGCTTGGTTTTTCGTAAATTCAATCGCGTTAGCATCAATATAAAAAGTGTCTATCGTCTGATAAAAGTGAACACATAGACGTATTGCCAATAGACACAGGTGAGATTAGCTCCTGATTACATAGCAGATACACGCAGTTTTGCCCTTAATGCTTGCACTTCATCCATTAACTCCAGCGCCAACGCTGCACCAGCAAAGTTCACCCCCAAGTCCCGGTGCAGGCGCATCGCCACTTTAGCGCGTTGCAGGTGCAGGCCAGTAAAGCGCCAGTGCTCGGGTGGCTGATTTGGCGGCGTATCAAAGGTGTCAATCACGCCCTCGCTGACCAGCTCGATGATGATGTCGGCCTGGG
>JAYVEE010000088.1:0-5938 GCA_043749005.1 Polaromonas sp.
TTTTTATGTTCAACGACTCCCGTTTTTTCGCAAAGTTTTGATCACAACTACACCTCTTGGGATACCTTACTTAAAAAGCACGTCAAATGGCTTCCGGACAACAGGCAAAGCCGCACCAACTACAAAGACTTTGCGGCAGATCGCGCCGAGCTGAAAAAGGTCTTGGATGGGTTGTCTGCAGTGACGCAGGTTCAATTCAACGGCTTCAGCAAAGAGCAACAAATGGCGTTTCTGATCAACGCTTACAACGCCTTCACAGTCGAAGCCATCCTTCTCAAATATCCTGATCTCAAATCAATCAAAGATTTAGGCTTGTTTGGCCGTGGCCCCTGGAAAAACGAATTCTTCAGCTTGCTCGGTGCCAAGCGCCATCTCGACTGGATTGAGCACGATCAATTGCGCCCCAAATACGCTGAGCCTCGCGTCCATGCAGCCGTCAATTGCGCGAGCATCGGCTGCCCGGCCCTCTTTCCCGATGCTTTCACCGCGCCCAAGATAGGCACCATGCTTGAAAACGGGATGCGCCGTTTCATCGGTGACAGCACCCGAAATCGCTTTGAAGGCGGCAAACTGCAAGTCTCAAACATCTTCAAATGGTTCAAGGAAGATTTTGAAAAAGGTAACAAAGGCTTCAGCAAAGTAGAGGACGTGTTCGCCAAATACGCTGACCTGCTCACAACAGATGAAGCAGCGCGGACTCAAATCAGAGCCAAAGCGATCCCGATTGAGTACCTTGATTACGATTGGAAGCTTAACGATACCGGCAAGTAGAAATGGGTAGTTCGTGCTTTCTCGTCGCGTTTGGTTTGAGTGCTTTCGGCGCTTGCGCGGCCAGCGTGACAGCATTTTCTAGCGTGCAAGGCAGCTAGCCTCCAAAGCCATGGTCGGCGGTCGGTTTGCCAGATCGCTACAAGTACCCGTCTCACAATTCGATCTGTCCGATCTTGATGGCGCACAAGTGCTACACATCAAAGCAGAAAAATCATGGGGCAGCCGGGTTCATCCTCTGAATGAGGCCGTCAAACCCAATACCGTCATTCGCTGGCGCTGGCGCTGGCGCTGGCGCTGGAGCTTGGATCAGCCGCTTCCAAAAGCAGACATCCGCAGCAAAGAGTCGGAAGATAGCCCGTTGGAGGTCTGCCTCAGCTTTGCTATGCATGTAGACAACATTCCAAGCGGCGAGCGGGCGCTGTTTAAGCTTGCACGGCCCTTTAAACGTGAAAAATTACCCACTGTAACGCTTTGCTACGTATCGGGCAACAAAGAAGCCGTTGGCTACGAGCAGGCCAGTCTTTTTACGAATCGCGTTCGGTTCATCGTTGTGGCAAACGATGTTACCCCTTTGAAAACCTGGGTGAGCAAACAGCGCAATGTGCATGCGGATTTTTTAACGGCTTTTGGACAAGAAGCCAAAACTGTGCCTGCACTGAGCTTCATTCTTGTAGGAGCAGACTCAGATACCACGCAGGGGCTAGGATTGGGCTATGTGGGTGATATAAAGCTTGGCAATGTATCCGCACGCTGAACATTCAAACAGCTATTGCTTGGGTCTCAAGGGGATCCAAACCCTCCCCGCCAGAAGATGCCCTTTAAACTTAAACCAACACAATCGGCTCAATCGCGTCGGCTTGAGCCAAGATGCGCCCAATCTTGCAAGTGTGCAGATAACCTGCAGCTTTGAGATCGGCGATGCAAGCGTCTACGCGATCTAGGGGCACACTCGCGAGCAAGCCGCCAGCGGTTTGAGGATCAAAAATCAGCGGATAGCGCGGATGCTTGACAAATTGATCCTGATTTCGTAGCGCTCTGCGCAGGCGCACGTTGGCGCTTTGCAACGAGCTCGTGATACCCGCAGCCACGCATTCTTGCGCACCATCGAGCAGGGGCAGAGCATCCATGTGAATTTCAGCGTCTACCTCTGAGGGTCGCGTCATTTCTACCAAATGGCCGAGCAGGCCAAAGCCGGTTAAATCGGTGCAGGCCGTGGCGCCATGTTCGCGCAGCACGCGCGCACCAACGCGATTGCTGACCACCATGCTTTGCAGCGCGGCATCAATCCAGCGGCCTTTGGCAAAAAGGCGATCTTTGGCGGCAAACAGTGTGCCCGTGCCTATCGGTTTGGTGAGGATCAGCACATCTCCCGGCTTCATGCCGCCTTTGCGCAAAATAGCTGCAGGATTGTCTTCAATCAGACCATTGATGGCAAAGCCCAAAGCCAGCTCTTTGCCTTCACCCGTGTGGCCGCCAACCAGCGAGCAATCGGCTTCATTGAGCACCTCCAGCGCGCCTGTCATCATTTGGAAGAGCACATCCTCCACCTTGGCATCCATGCCGGGCGGCACGGTACAAATGGCGGTGGCCGACTGCGCTTGGCCGCCCATGGCCCAGATATCGCCCAACGCATGGTTGGCCGCGACTTTCCCAAATATATAAGGGTCATCTACAAAGGCGCGGAAGAAATCAACCGAATGCACCATCGCCATACCGGGCGGCACACGCACCACGGCGGCGTCATCTGGGTCTTTCAGGCCAATCAACACATCACCCCTCTGCACAGGATGCAAATTACCCAAGGCACGCTGCAAAATTGTGGCGCCCACTTTCGCACCACAGCCGCCACAGCGCATGGCAATGGCCGAAATGGCTTGTAGAGACTCTTCAGAATTGAGCTTGACGGCGCTTAATGCGTTGGCGGAGGGTGAGGACGGCCTGGCATTCGTATCCATCTGAGGAAACTCGCTGAATTTGCGCATGAAGCGCTGGTCAATCCAATCTTTCCATTTCCAGACCCATTCGCCTGCAAAGCCCAGCGCGCCGCGCGAAGCCACGGCAAATTTGTCTCCGGTGCTGATGAGCGCAAGCCAGCTGGTTTGCGGGCGATAGGCTTCCAAGGCGGAACCGCCCACAGCGCGGCGCAGGTTTTCGGTGAGAGGCGGGCCCATGCGGACAGCGAATACACCCGCTTTTTCAAGCTTGTAATTGACCATACTCGCGATATCGCCAGCCGCAAAAATCAGCGGATCAGTGATGGTCTGCAGTGTGTCCGTCACTTCAATGAAGCCCTCCGCATCGAGCTTCAAGCCCGTGGTCTTGAGCCAAGCTGCACCGCCAGCGCGCGTCACCCAGACGATTTCATCGGCTTCGAGCTGCAAGCCAGATGATGTGAGCAAACTGCCTGCGCGGACTTGGGTGACCTCCGCATTCCGATGTACCTTCACACCGCGCTGTTGAAGCACCGCGTCGAAGCGGCTGCGCACGCCACCGTTGTGCGTAGGCAAGATGGTTTCGCTGCTGGTGAACAAGTGAAATTGCAAATCTTCCGGATTGCGGCCTAGCTTTTTCAGCTCATTGCGCAAGCGAAACTGCATGGCAAGGAGCAGTTCCACGCCGCCAGCCCCAGCACCCACCACGGCAATGGAAGTTTTGCCAGCATGGGAGACCACACGGTGATGCAAAGCCAGCCAGCGATCATTGAAATTGCGAATCGGCTTGACCGCCACCGCATACTCAGCCGCACCGGGCACGCTTTGTAGTTGCGGCGTGGAACCAATGTTGATCGAGAGCTGATCGTAAGGCACGGGCGGCCGGCTTTGGCACAGCACTTTTTGCCCCGCGCGATCAATACCAATCACCTCATCGCGATAGACCCGTGCACCACAAAAGGCAGCCAAGCGCAAAAGATCGATATGTACTTCATCGAAATCGTAATGACCTGCAACATAGCCAGGCAGCATGCCTGAGTAGGGCGTGTGCAAATCTGTGCAGATGAGGGTCAGGCGCACGCCGGGGATTGGCTTCATGCCGAAGCTTTTGAGTACCCCTACATGGCTGTGCCCGCCACCGATCAGAACGATGTCGCGAAGTACCGGCTGGTCAGATGTTTGCATGAAAAATTAAGGTTGCGAGAGAGCGGCAGTCACGATGCGCCAGTGCCTTTGTATCGCCCACCGGAAAAGATCCGTCATACTCTCCGTCGAGCATGCCCACGGATACTAAATACAACTGCATCTAGTTAAGTATTACATGGGTTTTGGACCGTGGCACGCTTGGGTTTGCCGGGTTCTGGCGTGACACGCAACGTGTTGCACTAGGGGCAGGCGCAAATCCGTGTGCGAAGGTGCCGTACCCCATATGCTTACTCAACTTCTCGTCGCCAGTAAACAGATAGTCAAAAGACCAAACCAGCGAGAGTTCGGACTTTACTTTCTAGATCAAGATTGGAGCTACCTCTTAGATGGCGGAAAATGCGTGCTATTGCTGTGCGACACCTCCGCTGCCATGCCAATGCTCTCGCCCAATGTCGGATGCGGGCAAATAGTCTTGCCGATGTCAACAAGACAAACAAGTTTCACCAGTGGTCCGAAAGCGTGCGGTGAGGCTGGTGTAGGACAATTGAGGCGAGTACCCTAGCGAGTAGCTGCCGTTGAGTCCATTGCAGCGAAGATCGTCTGCACACCCCAAACCTTGCTGGAATGGTTCGAGTGCGAGAAGGTCGACGGCGGCCAGCGCGATGGACTGACCAGCAGCGAGCGCGAACGCATCAAGGCTCTGGAGCGGGAGGTTAAGGAGCTTCGGCGTGCCAATGAGATTCTGAAGCCGACCGGCACTTGTTTCTGCTCAGGCTGAGCTTGATGGGCCCGTCAGCGCCTACAGCAGAGAATCTGTAGAACTTAGCTGCCTCACTGAGGTGGCGCAATTTCTACGTCGCAAGCTGAAGCAGCTTCTCATCACATTGTTGAAATCACAAACTGGAGCCACTCCTTGAGAAAGTCCGCTTTGAGGCACTCGCAAATCGTCAGCAAAAAGGGCAGTTGTTGATGGCGCGAAAGTTGAAAATCGGCGTTAACAATCCGATCTTTGTGCGAGCTCATCAAGATGTTCTGTCCGCAGTTACGAAACGGCGGAGCAGGGGCACTCAAATTTGCGTAATTGGTAAAATATAGTTTAGCCAAAAGTTAAATAAAGTTAACTGCACTAATTTGGCCAAACTATGGGTTAAGTAGCAAAATCGTGTGACTTAACTCATTGAATTTACCGGCATCTCCGGCGTGATTGGCCGAAAATAGTAACTTTTCGGAGTTGAGCCGGGCGATAAAGCGCTCGCAAAAGCGCTGTCGGAACGTCAGCAATGGCCGAGTGTTGCTGGAGCAGCGATTTGACGGCCAAGAGTTATTGAATGAAATCATGGGCTTGCGGCCGCGTACTCAGAATCAAGCAAAAGATTGGCCGTGAGTTGCCTGTAAAAGTGGACTTGACCCGTTTCAATAGACACCTGATAAGGTCGAAATTGGAAAGGAGAGCAATTCATGAAGAAAGTCAGCTACAAAGTCGAATTTAAGGCTATGGCAGTCAAACAAGTTATTGAACGGGACCACGGCGTGGTGGAGGTTTACAGCCGACTCGGGGCGTCGGATAAAAGCCTGTCCCTTTGGGTCACTCAGGCCAAAGAGCGGCAGGGCGCTGTTACAGATAGGGCACTTACGGCGCAATCTGTTCGATTGATTGTCAGAGGTCTCGCACAGAAAGTTATTGTGGGAGATGCGTGGAAGACCATCTCGGCACATTCGTTAAGAGCTGGCTTTGTGACGGAGGCAGCGGCAACTGGAGTGACAACCAGTGCGTTTATGGGACAGACTCGTCACTCTAGTTACGACATGGTGATGAGGTACGTTCGTCCAGTAAGCAAATGGCAAATTCGAAGTCTCTTATGACGCGCTGGTGATGTTCCGCCAGGAGTGACACGGCCCATTTAATGGCAAACTCTACTTTTGCGAAAAGTAGAGGTGCGCATGAATGTGAACGAAAAGAGGTACAGCAAAGACACAGCGACCTATACGCAGAGGCCAGTAGCATATGCTGGATCGGGGACATGCAGCGGCCTACGGAGTTTTGGAAGTAAAAGCCTGGACAGTTGGACCTGCGCTTTCACTATTTTGTG
>JAYVEE010000089.1:0-5898 GCA_043749005.1 Polaromonas sp.
CTGGTGAAGCGACTGGTAAAGACCAGCCACTGCTGCTGATTTGCCGGTCTGGCCAGCGCACCATCGCTGCAGGAAAAGTGCTTGAAGATGCTGGCTTTGCCAATGTGCAGCATGTGGTGCATGGCTTTGAGGGCGAGTTGAATGAACAGTTCAAGCGGTCAACAATTTCGGGCTGGCGTTTTGATGGCCTTCCCTGGGAGCAAATGTAGGATTGAAGGCGGTTTTTGTGTCAACCAGGCATAAAAATAGTTAAAAATGGCGAAAACATATACGGAATTGGCGCTTAGCCCAATATATACGGGTGTAAACAGCTATTTAAACTATAGCAAATAAAATTTCAAATTGACCGAACTGATCCATCAATCTACCGCGCTAGACATCCTCGGCACGGTCTTTGGCTACGCCGATTTTCGGGGGCCACAAGCCGCCATCGTTGACCATGTCGTTAATGGCGGCGACGCTTTGGTGCTGATGCCCACTGGCGGTGGCAAGTCGCTGTGTTACCAGATCCCGGCGATTGCGCGGCAAAACGCGGGCCACGGCGTGACGATTGTGGTGTCGCCGTTGATTGCACTGATGCACGACCAGGTGGGCGCGCTTCATGAGGCGGGTGTGTCGGCAGCATTTCTAAATTCAACCCAGAGCTTTGAACAAGCCAGCGCCATTGAAAGGCAACTGCAAAGCGCAGAGCTGACCCTGCTCTATGCCGCACCTGAACGTATAAACACACCACGCATGAAGGACTTGCTGCGCGGGCTGAACCAGCGCGGCAAGCTGAGCCTTTTTGCGATTGATGAAGCGCATTGCGTCAGCCAGTGGGGCCATGACTTCAGACCCGAATACCGGTCCTTGAGCCTGCTGCACGAAATGTTTCCCGACGTGCCTCGCATGGCTCTCACGGCTACGGCCGATGCACTCACACGCCAGGACATGGTGGAGCGACTAAAGCTTGAAGATGCGGCGCAATTCGTGTCCAGCTTTGACCGCCCCAACATCCGCTACACCATCGTTGAAAAGCTCGACGCGACCAGGCAGCTGCTGCGCTTTATCCAGTCAGAGCACGCAGGCGAAGCGGGTATTGTGTATTGCCAGTCCCGCAAACGGGTAGAAGAAATTGCTGACACATTGCAAGGCGCAGGCATTAATGCCATGGCTTATCACGCCGGGCTTGACTCAAGTTTGCGGCAAGAACGGCAAGATAAATTTCTGCGTGACGACGGCATGGTGATGGTGGCCACCATCGCGTTTGGCATGGGTATCGACAAGCCCGACGCGCGCTTTGTCGCGCATCTGGACATGCCCAAAAATATTGAAGGCTACTACCAGGAAACAGGCAGGGCAGGGCGCGACGGCTTGCCTGCTAACGCCTGGATGACCTATGGCCTGAGCGATGTGGTGAACCAGCGCCGCATGATTGACACGAGTGAGGCAGCCAGCGAAGAGTTCAAGACCGTGATGCGCGGCAAGCTGGATGCGTTGCTCAGTCTGGCAGAAGGCACAGCTTGCAGACGCGTCAGTTTGCTGCATTACTTTGACGAAGACAGTTTGCCCTGCGGTAATTGCGACAACTGCATTTCACCGCCAGCCGTTTGGGACGCCACCGATGCGGCCCGAAAAATGCTGAGCTGTATTTACCGCGTGCAGCAAGCCAGTGGCATCAGCTTTGGTGCCGGGCACTTGATGGACATTTTGCGCGGCAAGACAACTGAAAAGGTGCTTCAGCACAATCATGACAAGCTGTCGACGTTTGGCATTGGTAGCGACCTGGGCGAAACGCAATGGCGCGCCGTGATGCGCCAGCTGATTGCCAAAAACATGGTGTACGTTGATGCCGAGGCTTACAGCACGCTGCAACTGCTGCCTGATGCACGCCAAGTTTTAAAAGGCCAGGCCAGCGTGATACTGCGTGAGCAAGTAAGCGCCGATAAATCAGGTTCGTCAAGCCGCTCTAAAAAAGTCACCAAAACTTCCGTCAAAGGCATCGCCGAAGCTGCATTTAATGCAGGCGCACTAGAACGCCTGGCGCAGTTGAAAGCCTGGCGCGCCGAAGTCGCACGTGAACACAACCTGCCTGCTTTCGTTATTTTTCACGACGCTACATTGCGCGCCATTGCTGAGCGCGCCCCGCAAAGCTCGCGCGACCTGGAAGGCATCGCGGGGATTGGCGTTAAAAAGCTGGAGGCGTATGGGGCGGAGGTGCTGCGGGTTTGCGCAGTATGCGGATAGTATGGGCTTAAAGCTCCTGGTTGTGCTGTGGCTAATATAGAGAAGGGAAAAGCTCTTAAATTTACCGTAGTTGATCTATTTGTTCTTGAAATTCAGCAAAATCTGTCATTGCCACGAAGGTGGAAGTCCATAAGATCAACATCAAGAACAAATACAAAATGCCCGCAGCTTCAATATTTTCAGTTCGACGGTTAAATTTTGAGCAACACTTCGCAATCATTATGAAAACAGCCCACACTTACGTTCGCACTTGCTCTCTTGCGCTGGCTTTTGCAGCCGCATCTGTGCTGTTGGCAAGCTGCAGCATTGCGCCAACTTCTACATTCGCAACACTTGCACAGTTGCCACCGCCCAAGCTGGTGGTGTTTCTGGTAGTTGACGGGTTGCCGCAGCGCCAATTAATGGGTGTACGCGGTCAGTTGGCACCCGACGGATTCGCACGGTTTTTAGATCGCGGTACGTGGTTTTCCAATGCCCATTACGAACATGCATTTACCGTTACAGCAGCTGGCCATGCAGTCATGTTGACCGGGGCCAATCCAAGGCGGACTGGCATTATTGGTAACGAATGGCGCAACCCCGATACCGGCGTGCCGGTGTACAACACCGAGGATTTGAGTGCTACTTATATTGGCCACGCGACCAATTCGTTTGACGGCACCAGCCCCAAAAACCTGAAAGTACAAACAGTGGGTGACGTGCTGCGCGCTGCCAGTCCAGCGTCAAAAGTCATTGCCATTTCAGGCAAAGACCGAGGCGCAATTTTGCCCGCCGGCAAAAGTGGCACCGCTTACATGTATATGGCAGCCAGTGGAAATTTTGCGTCAACCACACACTACATGGCCAAGCACCCGGATTGGGTTTATGACTACCAGGCCAGCAAGCCGGCCGATCGCTACTTTAAATCCGAGTGGAAGCCTCTATTGCCTGAAGCTGCTTACGCACGTTCAATATCCGATAACCAACTGTGGTTCGGTCCGGGCGGCGGCGCATTGCCGATGGCAATGTCGGCCAGCACCGACGATACGCCTGGCTTGAGTTTTTACAACCGGCTGATGCGCAGCCCGTTTGGCGACGCACTCACACTGGACTTTGCACGCGCAGCAATTGCGGGAGAGCAACTCGGACAGCGCAGCGTGACAGATATCCTGGCCATCAGCCTTTCCAGCCACGACTACATCAACCATGCCTATAGCGCGGAGTCGCGCATGTCGCATGACCATTTGCTGCAGCTCGACCGTTTGTTGGCACAATTTTTTGCTGATCTTGACAAAGCCATTGGCAAGGACAACTACGTGGCCATGCTGACGGCTGACCATGGATTTATGCCCGCACCTGAAGTTTCCATCGCACAAGGCTTGCCAGCAGGCCGGTTGAGTTCATCACAGCTGCTGAACCGCATCAATGCAGGGCTAGAGAAAAAATTTGGCGAAGGCAAATGGGCCACAGGATTTTCAGGCTCATCGCTGCTACTGGATAAAAAAATAATGGCCGCTAAAAGCATAAACCCAGTTGTAGCAGCGCAAGAAGCGCGCATATTACTGTTAGCGGAACCCGCCATAGCTGCAGCCTACACGCGCACCGAGTTAATGGCAAACAACCTTGGAAGCAGCCATTTATTCAATGCATTGCGCCAATCATGGCACCCGGATGTTTCAGGCGAGGTGCAATATGCATTGAAACCGAACTGGATGTTTACCTCTGCCACCGCTGTTGCCACGCATGGATCCCCTTACGACTATGACACCCACGTACCACTACTGGTGTACGGCCCCCGTTGGTACAAAACCGGCAGCGTGAGTGCTAGAGTAGGAATCACCAGCATCGCCCCCACGCTGGCGCAACTGCTAGCTGTCACGCGGCCTGAAGCCAGTGAGGGGGCAGCGTTGCCGATGTATGCGCCTTGAACCCTTCTGGGCGCATTTCACCAACTTTGGGTACGTCAATTGGTATCAGGCAAGTTATAGGGATCTGTTGGCATCACTTAACTAAGTGGTAAAAAATTGGCTGTGTACAAATCGATCGAGCACTTCGAACTGCGCCACAGCGGAGTTTGCAGCTGGTCTTCTTCCTACCCGCACACACATCAGAAGTCAAAAATGACAAGACTCTGGTCAATGCAAATTACTTTGCCAAGCTAGTTGGTACAGCCGGTGCTGCGGTAGCCAAGGACGACTTGTACACATAGATTTCCAAACGAGTCGGTCAGTGCTGCTAGCCGGTCCCATGTGTTGGGCGACACGCCTGTGCTTGTCAAGGCTCTAAACGCCACCATACAACAGTGTCACTTCATGGAATTTTCAATCCAAGCGCCCATTCAAAGCACACTGCTTGCACAACCCAGCGCCTTTAGCGTAAACGCTTCTCCTCCCGAAAAGTACGCTTTGCGCAAGTTGCCGGTTTATATGGCGAAAGGTCGCAAAACACAAGGGTCAGAAACGATACCAAACTGCTCAGTAGTACCTGGACTAGGCCTGTAAAACCAATGACCGGATGGCAAATCCGGGCAATTGGGGGGTTGAATGCATTAGCCGAGAACGTTCGGGAAGTACAAACGTCTGTTTGAGTTCTGTAGCGCCTCACCTCGCCTGCGACTTAGCGCCTAGTTCTCACCTTCTACCAGCGATTACTGCACGAACCCCATGCCACGCGCCTCGCGAACCTCAGGTTTGATGCGATGCTCGGCTTCCAGCTGACTCATAAATTCATCGCTTGAGAACGTCGTGTCCAGAATGTCAGTTTGGCGTTTGACAGCGGCAAAATCACCCGGGCAGATTTGGGTGAGTTTTGCCAGTCGCGTGCGCAGCGCGTCGGTCAGCAACGTCGTATCATTTTCCAATGCCTCGGTCACGAACATCAACTCTCGCTGCACTGAAGTCAACGGCATGAATTTGATCTTGAAAGTAAAGCGCCGCAGCGCTGCCTGGTCAATGCTGTCCAGTAAGTTGGTGGTACAAATAAAAATGCCGTTGTGCCGCTCCATGCCTTGCAGCATTTCGTTGACCTCGGTCACCTCATAAGTGCGCTGTGCGCCGCGCCGGTCCTGCAAAAAGCTGTCGGCTTCGTCCAGTAGCAGCACGGCTTTCTCAATCTCAGCTTCCTTGAACATGGCAGCCATGTTTTGCTCGGTCTCACCGACGTACTTGCTCATCAAATCGCTGGCTTGTTTGATGATGAGCGGCTTGTCCAGTGCCTTGGCAATGTGCTCGGCCAACGCAGTTTTACCCGTACCTGGCGCGCCATAAAAGCATAGCGCGCCGTGGCCACAGGATTTCAGCGCCTCAACAATCCGGGTAATCTCAAAACGCGATTCAAGATTCAGCATGGACAAGTCGTAGGTGGTGACGCTTTTCCGACCTTCGGCATCCAGTTTATTGCCCAGCGCAATATCAGCGTTTTTAAGTTGCCGCTCGATCAGTGATTCCATCAACGCCGGGCTGCCATCTGAAGGAAGGGCGCTCATTGCTAAAGCGTCCACTTTTTGCTGGGACCCGCCGGCCAGGCGTGCAAAGCGCACAGCAGTACGAATTTGGGCAGGTGTCAAGCCTTTGCGGGCGGTAAGCCTGGCCACAAAAGCATCGCCGACCGCCACACCTTCCAGCGTTTTTCGCACCAGGCCTTCGCGCGCGCCGGGCGGTGGCGAGCGCAATTCAAGGTGGTAGGCAAAGCGGC
>JAYVEE010000090.1:0-17080 GCA_043749005.1 Polaromonas sp.
AGCTGTGGATACCCCCAAACCCACTGGACCCAGTGTGAGCTTGATCGGCAGCGCGCTCGTCACGCCGCTTGATATTGCGGCCATTGTCGCTCTAGAGCCAGAACGACAACGCTGGCTGGACAAGCTGTCGTCAGGTTTGCGCAGAACCGGCTCAAGCATCTCGGGGGTTTTTACCGGAACGCAAATAGATGACGCGCTGTATGACAACCTTGAATCGGCTTTGCTCATGGCCGATACAGGTGTAAAAGCCACAGAATATTTGCTGGCCGATGTCAAACGCCGCGTCGCCGCGAGCGGCGTTACCAATCCGGTTGCCGTCAAAAATATTTTGATTGAGTCATTGAGCCAGCTTTTGAAGCCGCTGGAGCAGGCACTGGTAATTGGCCAGTACAACCCTACTGTCATCATGGTGGCGGGCGTGAATGGTGCGGGCAAAACCACCTCCATCGGCAAGTTAACCAAACATCTGGCTACTGAAGGCGCAGCCGTATTGCTAGCCGCCGCAGATACCTTCAGAGCCGCTGCACGCGAGCAGTTGGCCGTGTGGGCAGACCGCAACACGGTAGAAATCATCAGCAAGGAAGGCGGTGATCCGGCAGCCGTAGCGTTTGATGCCGTCACAGCCGGCAAAGCGCGCAAAAAAGACGTGGTTCTGGTCGACACCGCTGGCCGATTGCCGACGCAACTGCACTTGATGGAGGAGCTGAAAAAGATCAAGCGTGTGGTGCAAAAGGCAGAACCGTCAGCACCGCACGAAGTTTTGCTGGTCATCGACGGCAACACCGGACAAAACGCTTTGGCTCAAGTCATAGCGTTTGACGAAGCGCTGCAACTTACCGGCCTGGTCGTGACCAAGCTTGACGGTACCGCCAAGGGCGGCGTGCTTGCTGCTATTGCCTTGTGGGCAAAAGAGCGTCAAACCACCCTGCCTTCGTTAAAGCCCGTGCCGGTGTACTTTATTGGCGTGGGTGAGCAGCTTGATGACCTGGAAACTTTTAACGCGCGCGAGTTTGCGCAGGCTTTGCTTGCTTGAACGCACACTTTGCTTATTTGAACGCAGGTTTTGGCTGCTTAAAAAAGCAGTAAGGATTTAATTCCTCTCGACATTCAATGCCGGTAAATCTGGCTCCATTCCTTGCTGTTCAAACTGTTTTGCAAGCTAAAACCTGGTGATAACGCCATCTGCTTGAAAATTGATTTTTCAACGTCATTTCTTGTTTATGCAAAACATCATCAACGGTTTGATTCGCTTTACTTTCAAGCTTGTCCTGACTTTATTCGGCCTCGTGTTTGCCGCAAGCCTTCTGTTGGCAGCAATGGTGGCCGTGCTGTTTAGCCTGTTGAAGTCGCTTATTACCTGGCAGAAACCTGCGCCATTCGTAATTTACAGCCAATTCAAGCAATTCAGGCACGGCCCTCGCAGCGGTTGGCCATTTGCTGGAAAACCCACACCACAGAACGATGTGGTAGATGTTGAAATGCGTGAAGTCAAAGACCCTGCCGACGACAAACGCCTGCCCTGATACAGCTTTGTCGGCCGGTTTGCAGCTTTTTTAAGGGTTGCCCTCGGCTATCATGTTAAGGATTTGCCTAACGGAAAACGTAAAGCCGGAGACAAACCCATGAAACGACGTATGCTGCTACAAGCTGCACCCGCCCTTATTTATGCACCCAGCCTGGTTCGGGCTCAGGCCGCCTATCCAGCCAAACCGATTCGCTACATCGTGCCGGTATCTGCTGGCGGTGGCAGCGATATGGTGGGCCGGACGGTGACCGAGCGCTGGGGCAATCAGCTCAAGCAAAGTTTTGTAGTAGAAAACCAGGGCGGCGGCGGTGGTGTGATTGCCTGCCAGTCTGCCGCCCGTGCCGCACCCGACGGTTACACCCTGCTGCAAGGCTATGTAGCCACCCATGGCACCAGCCCAGCCACGCGCAAGCTGCCGTATGACGCCATCAAGGACTTTACCGCCATCGGCATGATTGGCGCTACGCCGAATGTGCTGGTGGTCAACAGTGCACTGCCAGTGACTAATGTCAAAGAATTCGTCGAGTACCTTCGCAAAAATCCCGGCAAGGTTAGCTATGGCTCGGCCGGCCAGGGCTCGCTCACGCACCTGACCATGGAGCTGTTCAAACAGCAGGTCAACTCGTTTATGGTGCATATCCCCTATCGCGGCATTGCACCGGCTTTTACTGACTTGATGGGCGGCCAAACACAGGCCATGTTCCCAGGGCTGGCAGCGGCTGTGCCGCACATCCGCTCAGGCCGGGTGCGTCCATTGGCGGTAACCGGTTTGAAGCGCCACCCGCAGTTCAAAGACCTGCCGACGCTGGACGAGTCAGGCTTCAAGGGTTTCGATGCACAGCAGTGGTACGGCGTGGTCGGCCCTGCAGGCATGCCTGCTCCCATCGTCAGGCAGCTTAATGAATCGCTGGCACTGGTACTGCGAGCGCCCGACCTGCGCGAAAAACTGTCGGTTGAAGCGGTTGAGCCGATGGTGATGACGCCTGACGAGTTTGCAACTTTCATAAAGTCCGAGATCGCCAAGTGGACCAAGCTGGCCAAAGACCGCAAGATTGAGCTGGACAGTTAGAAAAACGGCCAAAAATCCCTTAAAAACAGCCTTAACGGCCTATAAAATAGGCGTATAACCCAATAAATACGGGTGTAATATGCTATTGAAATAATAGCTTTTTTACTTTTACTGAAGACATCATGGCACGTAATACCCAGGTCGCCGCCGACCACAACGCCCCCCCCATCACCCAAATTTTGGCCGCCTTCGTCGCCACCCATCCATCAAGGGGCTGGAGCGACGCGGTAGACCACGAGGTGCATCGCACCTTCATGAACTGGCTGGGTTGCGCCGTCGGCGCGGCGCACCATGAGGCGGCCGGCGCAGCGCTGGCAGCCATCAACCTGCTGGAACCCGCCGCGCAAGCCAGCGTTTTGGGCCGGAGCGAAAAGGTTGATATGGCCAGCGCGGCGCTGATTAACGGCATCACGTCGCACACCTTTGACTTTGACGACACCCACCTAAAAACCATCATTCACCCAGCCGGGCCGGTGGCATCTGCAGTACTGGCAATGGCAGAACATTTAGGCAACTCAGGCCGCGAAGTTATTGACGCAATAGTCATTGGCATTGACGTGTCATGCCGCGTCGGCAACGCCATGTACCCTGACCATTACGACCGTGGCTGGCACATCACAGGCTCAACGGGCACGCTGGGCGCAGCCGCCGCATGTGCGCGTTTGCTCAAGCTTGATGTGCAGCGCACCGCCATGGCACTGGGTATTGCAGCATCACAACCCATCGGCATGCGCGAGCAGTTTGGCACCATGACCAAACCGTTTCACCCGGGTGGCGCTGCGCGTGCCGGTCTGATGTCTGCATTGCTGGCCAGCAAGGGCTACACCGCCAGCCCCAAGGCGCTTGAAGCACCGCGCGGCATGATGCAAACCGTATCGACCAAAAACGACTGGCTTGAAATCACCGGCGAGCTCGGTGAGCGCTTTGAAATCTCTTTTAATAGCTACAAACCGTTTGCCTGCGGCATCGTGATTCACCCCAGCATTGACGCCTGCGCCCAACTGCGACAGCAAGGCGTCACGCCTGATCAGATCGACCGCATCGAACTCAAGGTGCATTCACTGGTACTTGAGCTGACAGGTAAAAAAGAACCGCAAGACGGCCTCCAGGCCAAATTCAGTGTGTATCACGGCTGCGCTGCAGGTTTGACGTTTGGTTACGCAGCTGAAGAAGAGTTTTCCGACGAAGTCGTTAACCGGGCCGACATGGTAGCGCTGCGCCGCAAGGTGGTGGCTAGAGTTGATGACTCGATTGACGAAGCCAGCGCCGACGTGACCGCCGTGCTGCTTGATGGCCGCAGAGTGCATGTGTTTGTGGAGCACGCGATTGGTTCACTCAAAAACCCGATGAGCGATACCCAGCTTGAAGCCAAATTTCGGGGTATGTCTGATCCGATTTTGGGCACGGGCAGAACCAGTGAGCTGATCAGTGCCTCTTGGGCCATCGGCGAAGCAGCCAATGTGAAAGGCTTGACAACACTGGCCGTACCGGAACATCAACAAACATGACGTCGATAAAAAAACGACCAAAGATTGTAATTCTCGGCGACCTGGAACAAGGCCTGCGCCGGTTGGGAAACTGGCAAACGATAGATGTGCAGGCCGACGTCACTGTGCATCACTTGCCGCTGCAAGGTGCTGAGCTGGTGGCAGCGCTTGTCGATGCTGATGCCGCTGTAATGGTGCGCGACCGTACGCCGTTTGATGCAGCGCTTTTGGCGCAACTGACCAAGCTGCGTTACCTGGTGTTTACAGGCTCGCGCAATTCAACCATCGACCTGGCCGCCTTCGCCGCCAGGAGCGTGCCTGTCAGCTACACCGAATGGGGGCCGTCAAAAGACAGCACCTGCGAGCTGACCTGGGCCCTGATTTTGGCCGCTACCCGCCAGTTGGAGCAGCAAACCGCCCTGCTGCGCCGGGGTCAGTGGCGCTCTGTTTCGCCCGAACCACTGGCAGGCGTGCTGCACGGCCAAACTCTGGGACTGATTGGCCTGGGGGAGATTGGCGGGCGCGTGGCCAAAGTCGGCAACGCACTGGGCATGAACGTCATCACCTGGAGCCCCCGCATGACGGCCGAGCGCGCGAAGGAAAAAGGGGCGAGGTATGTGCCGCTGGACGAACTGCTGACCACCTCAAAAGTCGTCAGCCTGCACTTGGTCGTCACCGCAGACACCCAGCACTTGCTGGATGCCCCGAAACTGGCGCTAATGCAGCCTGGCAGCCTGCTCGTGAACACTTCACGCTCAGCGCTGGTTAATAGTCCTGCCTTGGTTAAAGCACTTGAAAAAGGCCAGCCTGGCTTTGCAGCACTCGACGTGTTTGACACCGAACCCCTGCCGTTAACAGATGCCTTGCGCCTGCTGCCGAACGTGCTGTTAACTCCCCACTTGGGTTTTGTCGCCGAGCCGGTCTACCAGCACTTTGCTGCCGGCGTGACGCAATGCCTTGAGGCCTGGCTCGCTGGGAAGCCTTTGGTACGGGTAGTGGGTGCGACGGATGCGAAATAAATCTGTAAGCCAATAAATAGGCCTGCAATCAGCTGCTGATTTGTGACCATTCGGCTTATCTCTTTAATCAGCCTTGTTTCGCAGCAGTCGACCGTCTGAAAAAAAGAGTTGTTCACGCGACTGTGTAGCGCCTCGTCAACAACTGTTTCGAACATCGCCTGGTCCATGCAGGCCAGTCAGCGATCACGCGCTTTGATGCCCATCGTTAAGGAGTTATTGCGCTTTGCGCAGTGTCTCAACTACAGGCGTGTTGAGCACCGAGCGCAATCCCCACCAGCCCGCTGCCAAAGCCAGAGCCGCACCAGCCAGGCTGCCGAATAACGGCACTGTCCACGAGCCGGTCCACGCAAAGTCAAACACATATCGGGCCAAGCCCCAACCCACAGCAAGCGCGACAACAGATGCCAAAAAGCCAGCCAGCAGGCCGACACCTGCCAGCTCAGCGCGCTGCACCTGCCTGAGCAGCGACGCTCGCGCACCCACAGCGCGCATGATGGCGAATTCTTTAGCACGCTCTTCGCGTGTAGCGGTAATCGCCGCAAACAATACAACCAGCCCTGCAGCCAGTGTGAAGCCGAATAAAAACTCCACCGCGCGAATCACCTGATCAAGCACGCGCTGGACTTGGGCCAGCGTACTGGTCGTGTCTATGTTGGTGATGTTAGGAAAGGCTTTGACCAACTGGTTATCAAAACTAAGGCTCCCTTTGCCTGGCGCTGGTGGCGCCTTGAAAGCGCTGATGTACGACACGGGCACGTCAGCCACATTGGCCACGGGGTACATCACAAAAAAGTTGACCCGCATGGAGCCCCAATCCACTTTGCGCAGACTGGTAATTTTGGCGCTGCTGACTTGCCCGCCAATGTCAAAACCCAGAGAATCACCTATTTTTAAACCCAGCGTTTTGGCAATGCCTTCTTCAACGCTGATCGCACCTTTTTCTTCGACCGTCCATTGTCCGGCTACAGTTTTGTTGTGGGCGGGTTGTTCAGCTGCATTGGACAGATTGAACTCGCGGTCCACAAGCCGTTTGGCGCGGTCGTCCACATAATCATCGGGCGCGACTGGCTTGCCATTGACTGCCACGAGGCGGCCGCGAATCATCGGGTACCAGTCGTACTGGGTTACCCCGCCATCGCTCAAAGCTTTTTTAAAGGCCTCACCCTGCTCGGGTTGTATGTTGATGATGAAACGGTTTGGCGCATCAGGTGGCGTGGCCTTGCGCCAGCTGTCCACCAGATCGGTCCGCAACAGCACCAGCAGCATGAGTGCCAGCAGGCCAACGGCCAGGGCACTGGTTTGCACCACCGCATACGCGGGTCGGGCTGACAACTGGCGCGTAGCCAGCACCAGCCAGCGCGGAGCGATGTCTTCATTAACGCTGGCGCGTAAAAGCTTGACAGCCGCATAGCTGGCAACGGCGAACAATAGCACCGCACCTGCAAATCCGCCCACTGCAATCAAACCCAGCTTCAAGTCACTGCTGGCAGCTACCAGCAGCGCTGCAAATCCCAGCATGCCCACGCCCAGCACCGCAATTGAAGCAGGTTTCAGATTGCCCACATCGCGGCGAATAACCCGAAGTGGTGGCACCGATGCAAGCTGCAACACGGGTGGCAGACCAAAGGCCAGCAGCAGAGTGAGCCCCATCCCCATGCCGAATGCGACGGGCCACAGGGTCGCTGCGGGCAATGCAGTTTCAACCAGCCCGGCCAGCAGCAGCACAAAGCCGTAATGCACGGCAAAACCAATCGCCACACCCAGCCCGCTGGCAAACAGGCCGACCAGCACAAACTCAAATGCATAGGCCAGCGCGATGGTGCGCTGCGGCTGACCCAACACGCGCAGCATGGCGCAGTCGTCCAGGTGCTTGGCTGCAAAACCGCGCGCCACAATCGCCACCGCCACAGCACTGAGTAACGCCGCCAGCAACGCAACAAGGTTCAAGAATTTTTCAGCACGGTCCAGCGTTTGCCGCATCTCGGGGCTGCCCGATTCGAGTGACTCCAGGCGAACACCACGAATGCCAGAAGCTTCATACGGTTTTTTAATTTCAAGCGCGGCCCACGTCACATACTCGGCAACAGCCTTGTCGTCTCCCGCCACAGCAAATCGGTAATTGGTACGGCTGGCGGGCTGAATCAGACGGGTCGCAGCAACATCAGCCTCATTGATCATGGCGCGGGGCGAAAAGCTGATGAACCCAGCGCCGCGGTCAGGCTCCTGCGTGATGATGCGGGTTACCTTGAAACTGGCGTCGCCCATCAGCAGGGTCTGGCCAATTTTCAGGCCCAGCGCATCCAGCAGCGAAGCATCAACCCACACCGTACCCTTTGCTGGAATTTCACGCGTTAATTTTGCAAGGCCGTCGGCGGAGTCAGACACCATCAGATTACCGCGCAGCGGATACCCGAGGGGCACAGCTTTAAAGGCTGCCAGCTTACTGGCTCCGCCATCTGGGTCTGTCGCCCGCGCCATGGTCGGAAAGCTGACGCTGGCTGCTGCCTGCAGCCCCAACGCCTTGGCTTTTGCAATAAAGACGGCTGGCGTTGCCTCATCACTGCGCAGCACCGCATCACCACCCAGCAATTGCCGCGCATCACGCTGCAAACCGCCTTTAAGCCGGTCAGCAAAAAAACCAACTGCCGTCAAAGCAGCCACTGCCAAAGTGACAGCGACGATCAGCAGCCGCAACTCGCCAGCGCGCAAATCGCGCCCCAATGTGCGCCAACCAAGTTTGATAAAAAGTGGGGTCATGCCGCTAGGTTAGCCTAAACCGCCAATCCCTAGCTGGAAAGGGGCTGGGTCTCAAGCGCAAGCTGAAGTACCAGACGTTGGAAACTTGCGTAACAAAAAAAGCGCTTGTTAGTCGCTCGGCCAATGGCGCACAGGCCAACCGATTGCGCCACTTCATGGCCCATCTGGGTGATGCCGCTACGGGAAACGACGATAGGCACACCCATTTGGGCTGATTTGATGACCATTTCGCTGGTCAGCCTACCCGTTGTGTAAAAAACCAATTGGCTTCCTGTCAATTTGTTGCTGTTCATGATCATCCAGCCAGCTATCGTGTCAATCGCATTGTGGCGACCCACATCCTCCACAAATAGCAACATCTCGGGCTCGCTACTCGCAGTGTCAAACAGCGCGCAGGCATGTACCGACCCGGCAGATTTGTAGGTGGTTTCTTTCAGCCGAATGATGTTGACCAGCGCATAGAGCTGGCTTTGGGTGATTTGCCCATCAGGTGGTAGCTTGATTTGATCGACCTCGTCCATCAGACCACCAAACACACTGCCCTGCCCGCAGCCGGTGGTTACCACGCGTTTTGAAGTTTTTTCTTCAATGTCAGCAATACCGTGCCGGGTTTTAACGGCCGCAGCCCCTACATCCCAATCAACTGTGATGGACTCAATCTCTTTAATATCTTTAACCAGCCGCTGGTTGCGCAAATAGCCCAACACCAGCAATTCAGGAAATGCCCCAAGAGTCATCAGCGTCACCAGTTCGCGTTTGTCAACATAGACCGTAAGCGATCGCTCTGCGGGTACGGAGAGGCTGATACTCTCGCCAAATTCATTGACAGCGGAGACTGTGCAAGTTAACGGTGCTTTTGCTTGGGTCAGATGAGGAAAATTCATGGGTAATGGTTACAACAAAAAAGCCGACACTTTAGGGCCGGCTTTTCATATTTTGGGGAATAAAACTCAGACTTTTTTGGCCTCTGGAGTTGCCGGCTTATTTCCAGGATTAATCACAGCATCTGGTATCTTGGTGTTAGGTGGACTAGCAGCTGTGGCAGGCGGTGAATGCGCACCAGCTGCTTCAAGCGGTTTGGCCGCTTCAACCGGCTTGGCTGCATCACCTGGCTTGGCTGCTTCAACCGGCACGTAAGCAAAAACACCAGGGTCGGCGCACGGTGGCGTTGCAACCGCAGGTTTGATATCTTTGCCTGATGCCATAGCCGTTTTGTAATAACTAGCGGCTACTTTGTCTTGCGATTTGCAAAGCAGATAAATATCAACCTTGCCGGACCAAGCCGTCTTGGCTGCTATCTCAGCAGCTTTGGCTTTGGCTTCATCGCTTGGAGCCGGCAGCTTGGCAAACACAACAGAAGACACAGAGGTCATTAAGAGGGAAATGAGAAATTTTTTCATCAAGTAATTCTCAAAAAAAATTAAATTTGCACAGTTTGATTGGGTGAAGCAAGGTTGCTGCGTTGCGCCGGAATTCTGCCGGCCTTCACATCGTCGTACCAGTATTCGTGGTGCTCCTGGGCCCAAGCCTCGTCTACGTAGCCGTGACGCATTCCATCATAAGCACCATCCATTCCGACAGAACCCAGGTAAGCATGAGCCAGGAACATCGCCAAAATAAATACACCCGTGACAGCATGCACCATGTGAGCAATCTGCATGGTCCCGCGTTCGTAGATAAGTCCCGGTACGATTTTATTCATTACAAAGCCGGAAGCAATAATTAGTAAACCGAGGAAAAAGACACCGCCCCAGAAAATAGCTTTGGACCCAGGATTGAAACGATTGGTAGGCGGTGCATGTCCACCGCCGAGCATGCCGCCGCCTTTAAGCACCCACTGCAAATCTCCCTTTTCAGGCCAATTGTCTTTGAGGAAGGTAAAGAAAACGACGACAAGCGAAACAGCAAAAAGGGGACCTGCAAAGTTGTGCAAGTTCTTCAGCGCGTATGTCAGCCAGCCAAACAGCGCCCCGCCGATGATAGGCAGCAAAAAGAATTTACCATAAGCCATCACCACACCCGATACTCCCAACGCAACGAAGGCAATTGCGTTAGCCCAGTGAGATGCGCGCTCAAAAGGCGTGAAACGCTCAATTTTGCGGCCAGTAGCAGGCAACGTCGTCTTCATGGGACCTTTTGTAAAATACACAAAAGCCAGCGCCAGAACAATGATGACAAGTAACGATCCGCCATAAGGTATCAGCCAGTTGTTCCGTACTTGCCGCCACGCTTCGCCCGAATTGGTCAGGTTGGAACCAGGGAATTTGACGAAAGGCTGAATCAGATTGCCAGCTTCAGGTGCTTCACTTTTTGGCAAACTGCTTAAACCCGTGACACCAGTGCCCACTTGACGCCACATCGGCGCGTTGTTACCGGGTTGGACCTTGGCGCGCTCAGCATTGGTTTGAGCCGCATATTTGGGATCCTGATCGGCGTCAGGTTTGACTTCAAAAATATTTTGCCCTTGAATGCCACCTGATGCAGGTGCAGCCGAGGGAGTGGCAGGCGAGGCAGTAGGAGAAGCCGCAGGAACCTGCGATTGAGCCCAGCCAGAAAAGCAAAATGCTACTAAATATATAGCTAATTGCGCACGTATCATATGGCCTCCAGCTTTACTTAGCACCAGTACGGGTGTATTCGTTTTGATTCTGGGTTCTGACCTTCAATGCCTGCTCCCAACTGTTTTTGTCACCAGCTTTCCAGCCAGGTGCTGCATACTTGTTATCTACCCCCTGGTAGGGTGCAACATCCCCTTTTACACCGCCGGCAGACTGCGGCCTGTCGCCGCAGGCAGCCAAGCAAAACGCAGCGGCAACTGAGGAAATCAGCAAAGCAGCGCGCATCATGACTTCACTCCTGCAGGTGGCTGGCCAGCTTGTTTGGCGCCGTAAGCAGTTCCCCAGCCCCAAACTTCAGCACCCTTGCCGCGTTGGACAACCCGGTTGCGGAAAATATCCGCCACCACATCGCCATCGCCACCTAAAAGCGCCTTGGTAGAACACATCTCGGCACAAATCGGCAACTTTCCCTCTGCAAGACGATTGCGTCCATATTTTTCAAATTCGGCCTCGCTGCCATTGGCTTCAGGGCCGCCAGCGCAGAAGGTGCACTTGTCCATCTTGCCCCGTACCCCGAAGGTACCGGCTGAAGGAAATTGAGGCGCGCCAAAGGGGCAGGCGTAAGAGCAGTATCCGCAACCAATACAAACGTCTTTGTCGTGCAACACGACGCCTTCATCGGTTCTGTAAAAACAGTTAACCGGACACACCGCCATGCACGGCGCATCCGAACAATGCATACAAGCGACCGAAATACTTTTCTCACCAGGAACGCCATCGTTCAAGGTGACAACGCGACGCCGGTTAACACCCCACGGCACATCATGCTCAGTCTTGCAGGCGGTGACGCAGCCATTGCATTCAATGCAACGCTCAGCGTCGCAGATAAATTTCATTCTTGCCATAACGTTTCTCTTATTTCTTCATCTCAAGCAGCCCGCTCGATCTGGCAAACGGTAGTCTTTGTTTCCTGCATCATCGTGACGATGTCATAACCGTAGGTTGTGATTGTGTTGGCGGCTTCACCCCGAACAATCGGCGCTGTGCCGCCAGGATAGTAAGCTCCCACGTCTGCACCCTGCCAATGCCCGGCAAAGTGGTAAGGCATGAAAGCGGTTTCCTTGTCAACCCGCTCAGTCACCATGGCCATGACCTTGATACGTGCGCCAGTGGGGCTTGATACCCATACCTTGTCTCCATTTCGAATGTTGCGGTCGTTTGCAGCCTGCGGATTGATCTCAATGAACATTTCCTGCTGCAACTCTGCAAGAAAGCGATTTGAGCGGGTTTCGTCACCACCACCCTCGTATTCGACCAATCGCCCGCTGGTAAGGATGATCGGAAACAACTTGCCAATGTCCTTGTTCTTATCTTGAAGAGATTTAAACAAAACAGGAAGCCTCCAAGCCGTTTTGCGGTCATCGTGTGTTGGATACTTGGCAACAAGCTCTGGTCGAGTGGAATAAATCGGCTCACGATGTTGCGGAATTGGATCTGGGAAATTCCACACCACAGCCCGCGCCTTGGCGTTGCCAAACGGATGGCAGCCATGGTTCTGCATGAACACACGGATCATGCTGCCACTTGGGTCGGTTTTCCAGTTTTTCCCCTCAGCAGCCTTTTGCTCGGCCTCGCTCAGCTCGCCCCACCAGCCCAGCTTCTTGAGCAACACATGATCAAGCTCAGGGTAGCCCGTTGTGATGTCGGCACCCTTGGAGTGGGAGCCATCTTCAGCAAGCAGACTTGTGCCATCGCGCTCCACACCGAAATTGGCGCGGAAATTTCCACCGCCTTCCATGACATGTCTGGAAGTGTCATACAGGATAGGTGAACCAGGATGCTTGAGCTCCGGGGTTCCGTAGCAAGGCCACGGCAGACCGAAATAGTCACCGTCTAGTTTGTAGCCCGTCAGTTTGTCCACGCCACCTTTGGCTTTGAGCGTATTGACATCAAACATGTGCATGTTGCGCATGTGGGCCTGCAAACGCTCTGGGCTTTGCCCGGTGTAGCCAATTGTCCAGACTGCGCGGTTCATTTCGCGAAGGATGTCTTCAGGCACGGGCTCATCCATGCCCTTTACCTTCTGCATCTTATAGTTCTTGACCAGCTCTTTTCCAAAGCCAAGTTTGCTAGCCAATTGGTACATGATCATGTGGTCAGTGCGCGACTCAAAAAGCGGCTCCATGACTTTTTGGCGCCATTGCAACGACCGGTTTGAGGCTGTTACAGAACCACTGGTTTCAAACTGAGTGGTGGCTGGCAAAAGGTACACAGCGCGGTTCGGATTGACATCGGTTTTACCAGGCATTGCAGCCATGGCAGCCGTAGCGCTCGGGAATGGATCCACCACAACCAGCAAATCGAGCTTGTCCAGAGCGGTCTTCATCTCCACTCCGCGGGTTTGCGAATTGGGCGCATGGCCCCAGTAGAATAAACCTCGCAGATTACTGTCCTGATCGATAAGCTCATTTTTCTCCAGCACGCCATCCACCCACCGCGACACAGTCATGCCGGGTTTAGTCATCATTCCGGGCGCGTAACGGCTTTTCATCCAATCAAACTCGACACCCCAGTTGTCGGCGTAATGACGGAATGCGCCCTCAGCAAGTCCATAGTAACCAGGTAAAGAGTCCGGGTTGCAACCGACGTCGGTTATGCCTTGCACATTGCAATGCCCGCGGAAAATGTTGGCCCCGCCACCGCTTACGCCGACATTGCCCAAAGCAAGTTGCAGCAAACACGACGCACGAACCATAGCGTTACCGATGGAGTGCTGCGTATGACCCACACACCACACAAGCGTGCTAGGGCGGTTCTCAGCCATGGTCTTGGCTACGTTGAAGCAGGCTGCTTCGTCTACGCCGCAGGCTTCGAATACCTTGTCTGGCGTCCACTTGGCCAATACGTCATCGCGGACTTTATCCATGCCCCAAACGCGATCATTGATGTATTTTTTGTCTTCCCATCCATTCTTGAAGACGTGCCACATCACTCCAAAAAGGAATGGAATGTCTGACCCCGACCTGATTCGCACATATTGGTCGGCCTTGGCTGCAGTCCGGGTGAACCTGGGGTCCACCACGATCATTTTTGCGCCTTTTTCCTTCGCATTCATCATATGCAACAACGATACTGGATGTGCTTCGGCTGCATTCGAGCCGATGTACATCGCAGCTTTCGTATTCTGCATGTCGTTGTACGAGTTGGTCATCGCACCGTATCCCCACGTATTCGCCACACCGGCGACTGTAGTGGAGTGACATATTCGTGCCTGATGGTCGCAGTTATTACTCCCCCACATACTCATCCACTTGCGAAGCAGAAAGCCTTGTTCGTTGTTGTGTTTGCAAGACCCGACCACAAAAATCGAATCTGGTCCGCTGGCCTTGCGGAGCTCCAGCAGCTTGACGCTAATTTCTTCAAGCGCCGTGTCCCAGGAAATGCGCTGGTATTTGCCATCCACCAGCTTCATGGGGTAGCGCAGCCGGAATTCGCCTCGACTGTTGTCGCGTACTGCCGCACCTTTCGCGCAGTGTGCGCCCATATTGATCGGGGAATCAAACACCGGCTCCTGTCGCACCCAAACACCGTTTTCAACCACGGCGTCGATGGCACAGCCTACTGAGCAGTGTGTGCAAACTGTCCGCTTGACTTCAACCGTTAAAGCGCCTGACGAAGCAGGATCAGCTGCCCCCGCTTTACGAACCAGGGTTAGTTGGGAAATAACCAAACCCGCCCCAACACCGAGCCCGGAATTGCGCAAAAACCTGCGTCTGTCCATCGTCGGCATGGAGCGAGATAGCCCCCGTGCCAAACCATCCACCAACCCCCGGTGCGGCGATGCCGTTCCGGGTCTGGCTGACTTTCGAGTCAACAACATAGTGTCTCCTGAGTGAAATTAAATCCGCGCCGTCGCGTAATAACGCTTGACGTGCTCGGTGAGTTGGTAACCAGTACCAGGTTCTAAAACTGGAGCAATATTGTCAGCATTGGTAACGACCGCAGCAACGGTATTGCGCTGCGCCACCGCAATCGAACCGGCCACGATGACACCAACGGACGCAACGCCACCCAGCCACGTGCGCCGCTTGATGGTTTCACTATCTTTTTTCATGCTCCAACTTCCTGTAAATAGTGCGAAGGATGAATCCAAGCGCATATAAAATTCGATGACTAAATTCGATAATAACTACAACACAAATCATAAGCTCACATAGTTTACCCTTGCTAATCTAGTAACTAAATACATCCACAGGAAAGCCCCATGATCGTTGGAACCGCCGGACATATTGACCACGGCAAAACATCACTGGTCAAGGCGCTCACAGGTGTAAACACCGACAGGCTCAAAGAGGAAAAAGAGCGCGGCATCACTGTTGACCTCGGGTTTGCTTATTTGTCCAGCGGCAGCAACCACACCATCGGCTTCGTTGATGTGCCAGGTCACGAACGCCTGGTACGCAACATGCTTGCCGGTGCTACCGCTATTGACTACGTTTTGCTGGCTATTGCCGCCGACGATGGCCCCATGCCTCAAACACGGGAACATCTGGCCATTTTGGATTTGCTGGGTTTGACTCGCGGCGTAGTAGCTCTGACCAAATGCGATCTGGTCGAACCAAGCCGCGTTGATGCCGCTAAAGTTGAGATTGCAGCAATGTTGCGGGGCACCGGCCTGGCGCATGTGCCGATTTTCCAGGTGTCATCAGCTACTGGCGATGGGTTGGCTGAATTGAAAGCGCACCTTGAATCCGCGCAAGCTGCAACCGTCAAAAGTCCGAGCAGCTTAATTGCGAATTTTCGCTTGTCGATTGACCGAAGTTTTTCGCTCGCAGGCGCAGGCACAGTGGTAACTGGTGGTTGCTTTTCAGGCGAGGTCCGTGTGGGTGACCACCTGATGCTTTCCCCTAGCGGCAAAAAGGTGCGCGTGCGCGGCATCCACGCGCAAAATCAAAAAGCTGAAACTGGCCATGCCGGGCAACGCTTGGCGATCAACCTGGCGGGCGTCGAAAGATTGGATGTGAATCGCGGCGATTGGTTACTGACAGAATCCCTTCACATGCCCACAAGCCGCTTGGATGGGCGCTTGCGCCTGCTCGCCAGTGAATCCACCGGACTGCCGCAGTGGACGGCTGTCCATTTGCACATTGGCGCTGAGGACGTATTGGCACGCGTGTTGGTGCTGGAGGGCGGCGCCCTGCAGCCCGGTGCCGAAGGCCTGATCCAATTGGAGCTGGACCGTCCCATAGCAGCATTGCACGGCGACCGATTTGTGCTGCGCGATGCTTCCAGCCAACGCACGATAGGCGGCGGCACCATCATCGACGCCCTTGCAACGCCAGCCCGACGCAAAAAGCCGCAGCGGGTTGCCTTGTTACGCGCCCTTGACAACACCAACCCGGCTCAGGCGCTTGCTGCTGTGTTGGCATTGCATCTGCCTGGGGGCGTGGATCTGGACAAATTTTTAATCCAACGCAATTTGCAAGCCGGAATGTCAGCTGGCATATTGGCGCTGATCCCACATCAAACGCTGGCGATGGCAGGGGCATTATTTGCATTTGCGCCAGAGCAATTGCAAAGCTTCACTTCTTCAGCGCTTGAAACACTCAAGCGCTTCCACGCCAAGTCGCCTGACAGTCCCGGGCTCGTACGGGACCAGATGCATCGACAAGTCAAGGAGCGGCCTTTCGCTCCGTTGTTTGACGCTTTGCTCGAATTGCTCATCCAGGGAAAGGAAATAAAACGTAGCGGTCCCCACTACAGCTTGGTCAGCCATGTTGTTGAACTACAGGGTGTCGAAAAGCAAATCTGGGAGCGGATCAAGCCATGGCTCGATGAGGGCGGCATTCATCCGCCGAAACTAAGCGATCTGATGTCGCGCGACCGAACGCTACGCAAAGACCAGGTGGATCGCACGTTGCAACGCCTTGCCCGCATGGCCAAAGGGCATCTGGTCGGCCAGGAATACTTCATACAGTCGCGGTACTTCCTGGAGTTGGCGCAGCGCGCGTACGAATTGGCGCTGGCTGATCCCCAACGCCGGCTCAACGTGAAAGACCTGCGTGAGGCTGTTGGAACCAGCCGACACCTGTCGATGCCTTTAGTAGAATATTTCGATCAAATCGGGTTGACTCAGCGAGATACAGTTGGCCGCCATTTCAAGCGCGATCCGCGCAAAATGTTGGGTGGGCAGTAACAACCTTGGGTCAAACAAGGTTGGAGCAAGGGTCAACCCACCGTCAAGTCGGCAATAATACGAAGCAGACGGAGGCGGATCGTTCCCCGGTGGGGCGTCCGGTCTACAAAACCGGGTAGGGCTGCCTAGCAGTCCCAGGTGGGTTCGACTCCCATGCGCCTCCGCCATTTTCTCGCGCTGTAAAACAACCAGTAGCACTACTTTGCCAACTACTCCATGACAATCCGCAGCCGACCAGCGTCGCCTAATGATCGGCTTGCATCACACCGGCCACCACCGGTTGACGCGTTAATGGCTTTGCCTAGCGCGCAAGACCTGATCAAGAAACATGGCCGGACCGCCACCTTGGGCGAGCTGCGAAAATATTTGGAAAAATGGCGCGCAGCCCTTATAAAAAAGGCGCAAGCAGCTTCCAAATCAATAGCATGTGAGTTTGACCCAGCAGAGTGTCTCGAAAACTGCGCGGCCA
>JAYVEE010000091.1:0-5823 GCA_043749005.1 Polaromonas sp.
CAAATCAAAATTTGATACCTGGCCCTGGCCATCGGGCCCGCTGGCGGGAATACCATCGGTGTACAAGCGCAGACCCCGCACACCAAAGGTTGAACGAGCGCCAAAGCCGCGTATGGATATTTGCAAGTCTTGCGCGTAGTTCTGACGGTTTAGCGCCACCACACCCGGCACGCGCTGCAACGTTTCAGACAGGTTGATTTGTAGCTGAGCGTTTTGCAGCTGACGGGCGTCAATCACGTCAATCGATGCAGGCGCGTCAAACGCCGATTGCGCAATACCGGGCGTTGCCGTCACTACAACGGGGCGCAACGTGGGCGTGGCTTCAGGCAAAGCAGCTTGCGCCATGGCATGGCCACTGATGGTCATCAAACCTGCTGATGCGCAAGAAGCGGCGGACCACGCTGCAAAAGTAGCCCCCCAGCGAAACGGTACTCTTTTTAGGCGGACGGCTGCTTTCATGTGTATTTCATTTAAAGACGGACTTGGCTTATTTGCTTGCCTGCTTGAGCAATCTTTGTAAAAGATTTGTCTGGCTGTTTGTGTAACAGTTCAGGCTGTGTTGGTATCAGCCAAGCGGTACAGAACTAAGCCAGTGATGCGTGTACTCATCTCCGTGACAAAAACTTTTGCATTGGGAGTCATTCCCGGCTGTATGTTGGAGTTACGTCAGATACAGCCAGAATGCGAATGCCAAACCAAACGCAAGCGCCGCAACGATGACCCATTTCCCTGTCGATGCGTCCGACTTCCGCTCCGCTTCCCCAGATTCACCCGGATGAATGCTCACATCACCCATCGCTATTTTGGCGGCATACGCATCCGGATGCTGGCGCTGCATTTCGTTGTCAAAACGTTTAAAAAAATCCTCAGCCATTGATTTTGCGGCGCCATCTATGAGCCGCTGACCAAGCTGTGCGATTTTGCCGCCTACCGATGCATGCACGGTGTAAGCCAGCTCGCAACCGTCTGCATTGGGGGTGAGGGTGACGTTTGATTCGCCCTTGCCAAAACCAGCCGGGCCACCCTGCCCCTCAAAATTGATTTTGTAGCTGGTGGGCGGGTTGATATCGCTCAGCGTGATCTTGCCGCTGAACTTGGCGGAGACGGGACCAATTTTGAGTGACATGCCAATGCTGTACTGGTTGTCACCCGACGGCTCTACCTTGTCACAGCCCGGTATGCAGACTTTGAGCACTGCAGGGTCGTTCAAAGCGTCCCAGGCTTGTTGCTGGGTGATGGCAAGTTGCCGTGAGCCTTGCATATCCATGTGATGTTTCCTTTATTTCTTCATCAGGGCGGCCAAACTGCTGGCCAGCTCTTCAAGTTTGCTTAAATTGTGGACTGCCAGCATGCCGTGCGCATGTTGATGCAATACTGCCGCGCCTTGGGCCAGCGGTGCATAACCGTCAAACCGCAACAGTGGGTTGAGCCACAGCAAACGGCGGCTACGCCTGCGCAGCCAACCCAACTCTTGCGCCAGCTCAGCAGGCTCGCCCGTGTCCAGCCCATCGGTAATCACAAGCACGATGGTACGCCTGCCTACCAATCGGCGTGAGTGCCTGGTGCGCAAGCTGGCCAGCGACGCGCCCAGTTGCGTACCACCTGCAAAATCTTCAATGAGCACGCTTGCATGAGCCAGCATGTCGTCAGTGTCGGCCTGTTTAAAGGCCTGGCTTAAATCTGTCAAACCCATGCCGAAAGCGAATACATCACGTTGCGGGTGTCGGCGTGTGGCAGCATGCAAAAACGCGAGCAGCAAACGGGCGTAACGCTCCATTGAGCCTGACACGTCAACCAGTATCAGCATCGGCAAATGCTTTTTTTCGCGCTCAAGCTTCGGTAGCCGCAAGAGCTCGCCGCCGGTACGCGCTGCCTGCGCCATCACGCCCGGCCAATGCATACGTGCGCCCGTTGTAGCGGGTCGGGTGCGGCGCGATAAAAATTGAGGCAGCGGCAGCTTGATGTCGCGTACCAGCCGCTCTACCAGGCGGAATTCGGTGGCCGACAGGGCATTGAAGTCAGCATGCTGCAATCGTTGAATATCGCTGGCCGTCATGGCTGCGTCAAAGTCAACCTTTTGGTCTTCAGACGCAGGTTTGGCTTGCTGTCCAAATTTTTTTTGTGGTGCTAAAGCTTCACGCACACGCGGGCGGCGCTTGCTTGGCTCGGCCTTGCCTTCAGCGCTGGGCAACAGTTGCGCAAGGAGTTTGTTGGCAACTTTCGGGTCTTGAAAGTACACATCAAACAGTTCGCGGAAAACCCCCCGATCCTGCTCGGAACTGATCATCACGCTTTCAAACGCAGCACTCAGATCTTCCTTTTCGGCAATGCCGACGTGGCTTGCTGCCTGATGCGCAAGCGCAATCCGGTGGCTGTCAATTTTGACACCCGCACGCCGCAAGGCCCTGCCAAATCCGGTAATGTTGTCGGCCAGCTTGCCTGCTCTGGCATCACCCAGCAGCATCAGGTGACCACAACATCAGGGGTCAACAGCAAAGCTGCCATTTCCTGCGTCAACGCCGTCACGTCTTCCCGCTGCTTGAACAGAATGCCTGCAGTGTCCATCACGACTTCCGGGTCTATCGTCAGCGTGTCCAGCGCAACCAGTGCCTTGGCCCATTCCACGCTTTCGGCTATTCCGGGGGCGCGCTGAAAAGCGTTGCCAAATGGTGAGCGACGCAGCTTGTCAACAAACATCGCCACCTGCGCCGACAGTTCATCACTGGCCTGAGGCACTTGCTCCCGCACAATTGCCAGTTCACGTTCACGCTCGGGATAGTCAAGCCAGTGGTACAGGCAGCGGCGCTTGACAGCATCGTTGAGCTCGCGGGTTCGGTTGCTGGTCAAAATCGTTACGGGGGCGATAACAGCTTTGACTGTGCCAATTTCAGGAATGCTGACCTGATATTCACCCAGGTATTCAAGCAAAAACGCCTCAAACGGTTCGTCGGCCCGGTCTACCTCGTCAATCAGCAGCACAGCGCCTGGGGCGGGGGCTTGCAGGGCTTGCAGCAGCGGGCGGCGAATCAGGTAGCGGTCCTGATAGACCTCGCGCTCAACATCTACGGCGTCGGCTTTGCCCTCAACAGCTTTCATGTGTAAAAGTTGCGCGGCGTAGTTCCATTCGTAGAGCGCTTCCCGCTGCTCCAGTCCGTCATAGCACTGCAGGCGAATGAGTTGCCTTTGCAGCGCCTTGCCAAGGGCCTTGGCCAGCTCGGTTTTACCCACGCCGGGTTCGCCTTCCAGAAGCAGCGGACGTTGCAGTTTTAGTGCTAAAAAAACCGCGGTTGCCAACCGGCGATCAGCAAAATACCCAGCTTCTTGCAGCGCAGTCGTCAGAGCGTCAATGGTTTTGAAGAGAATCATTTACTATTAATTTAGTAGCTGCTCGCACCCGTATTTATTGGACTAAGGCACTAAAACATGCTTAAAAAGGACCTGAACAACCAAATTCAAGCCATTTCCGACTCAAATTCGGCACAGTCCAAACAACCAGTTAAGCCAGCGCCATCGCCACACCACGCTGCGTTTGCACGCTGATGATGTTGGCACGATAAGCCGCCGTGGCGTGAATGTCGTGGTTCAAATCAGTCGCGTCAATTTTCACAGCAGCAGCTGATTCAGGCGTGAAGCTTTTGTTAAGCGCTGCCTCCAACCCGGCATGGCGAAACACACCGCCGCTGGATGCACCCGTCACCGCTACCCGCACATCGCCGTCAAACTGTGCAATAAATACGCCGACCATGGCAAAACGCGAGGCTTGCTGCTTGAACTTCATGTACGCAGCACGCTTGGGAATCGGAAAGCTGATCGCGGTGATCAACTCGCCATCATTGAGCGCCGTGGTAAACATGCCCTGAAAGTAATCTTTCGCTTCAATTTTTCGGGCGGTGGTGTGAATGGTTGCACCGAGCGCCAGCACCGCACTCGGGTAGCAGGCCGACGGGTCGTTGTTGGCAACCGAGCCGCCCATGGTGCCCATGGCACGTACCTGGCGGTCACCAATGTTGCCTGCCAAGTGCGCAAGTGCCGGGATGGCCGCCATCACATCGGGGTTGATGGCCACATCGGCATGGCGCGCCATAGCGCCAATCACGATGCTGTTGCCGTCACGTTTGACAATGGCCATGTCCTTGACGCCACTCAAATCAGCCAGCTTGTCGGGGCTGGACAGGCGCAGTTTCATTGACGCCAACAGGGTTTGACCACCTGCCAGCGGCTTGGCACCACCCGCTGCCAGCGCGGCAGCGTCTTGTACCGTTGCGGGGCGCTCTAAAGTAAATGCGTACATGGTGTGTCCTTATGCTGATTAATGTTTTGCAGACTGGATAGCTTCCCACACGCGGGCAGGGGTGGCGGGCATGTCAAAGTCAACTACGCCTAGTGGTTTGAGAGCGTCGAGCACGGCGTTGATGACTGCTGGCGGTGAACCGATCGCACCTGCTTCTCCACAACCCTTGGCACCGAGTGGGTTGTGACTGCACGGTGTGCAAAGCGTGTCAAGCGTGAAGTTGGGCATGTCGTCGGCTCTAGGCATGGTGTAGTCCATCATTGAGCCGGTCAATAATTGCCCGGTTTCTTCGTCGTAAACACAGTTTTCAAGCAGCGCCTGGCCGATGCCCTGCACCAGCCCGCCGTGAACCTGGCCTTCAACAATCATCGGGTTGATGATGTTGCCAAAGTCATCGACTGCGGTGAAGCGCTCAACTTTTACAATGCCTGTGGCCGGGTCAATTTCGACCTCACAAATGTAGGTACCCGACGGGAAGGTGAAGTTGGTGGGATCGTAAAATGCGGTTTCATTCAGACCGGGTTCCAGCTTGTCGAGCGGGTAGTTGTGCGGCACATAAGCCGTTAATGCCACCTGGCCAAAGGTCACTTTCTTGTCAGTGCCTTTGATGGTGAATTCACCGTTGGCAAACTCGACGTCGGCATCGCTGGCTTCCATCAAATGCGCAGCAATCTTTTTGGCCTTGGTCTCAATTTTGTCGAGCGCCTTCATGATGGCCGTGCCGCCGACCGACATCGAACGTGAGCCATATGTACCCATGCCAAACGGTACACGCCCCGTGTCGCCGTGAACAATGTCTACCGCGTCTACAGATATACCCAGGCGAGCCGCCACAACTTGTGCAAACGTCGTTTCATGCCCCTGACCGTGGCTGTGCGAACCGGTAAACACTGTCACGCTGCCTGTGGGGTGAACACGCACCTCGCCGCATTCAAACAGGCCTGCCCGTGCGCCCAATGCACCTGCAATGTTGCTGGGTGCCAGGCCGCAGGCCTCGATGTAACTGGAGTAACCAATGCCGCGCAGCAAGCCCTTGGCTTTTGACGCCGCCTGACGTGCTGGCAGCCCTGCAATGTCAGCCAGTTCGTTGGCGCGATCCAGCAGTGCTGGAAAATTACCGACGTCGTACTGCAACGCCACGGGCGTTTGGTACGGGAACTCTTTGATGAAGTTACGGCGACGGATTTCGTCCTGGCTCAGTCCCATCTCCCAACCAGCCCGCGTCACGATGCGCTCAAGCAGATAGGTCGCTTCTGGCCGGCCCGCACCGCGGTAGGCATCAACTGGCGCAGTATTGGTAAACCAGGCGTCGACTTCGCAATACACCAGTGGCGTGGCGTACTGCCCAGCCAATAACGTAGCGTACAAAATGGTGGGTACAGCAGGTGCAAAGGTTGACAGATACGCGCCCATGTTGGCATCGGTATGCACACGCAAGGCCAAAAACTTGCCGTCTTTATCAAGTGCCAATTCAGCGTGGCTTGAATGGTCACGGCCATGCGCATCGCTGACAAAAGCTTCGCTGCGTTCCG
>JAYVEE010000092.1:0-5775 GCA_043749005.1 Polaromonas sp.
ACCCCAATCGCATTAGCGTTGAGTGTAGGAATAGCTGCATCGGCCAATGACTCAAAACGTGTGCGCGGGGACACCCTCACGCCATCCGTCGGCGGCTCATCGTTGGCGCCGGCGCGCCGGGTACGCAAGGTAGCGCGGCCATTGACTTTGTCCAGCACCAGTTGCTGGCCGGGATAGATGCGGTGCGGATTTTTGATGTCCTGCAGATTCATGCCCCACAACTCAGGCCACCGCCACGGCGATTTGAGAAACATGCCAGAGATGGCCCAGAGCGTGTCGCCGCTTTTGACGACGTAGCTGTCAGGCGCATTGGGAGCCAAATCTGCCAGCGGCACGCCGGTTTGTGCCACTTGGGCGGCGGTGGCCTTCTGGTCGGGCGTGATGGGAAAGTTTTGCGCCTGAAGCGCACAGGTAGCGCCCGCCAGCGCCAGCGCCAGGCAGAGGCGGCTTAAGTGACTGAAATGAGGTGTGCCGTGCGCGAAAAGACCGAAATTGTTGTTCATCTTGAGGGCTCTTGAGGCTGTTTTATCTTAAGAAATTACCATAGATTTTGTACCTAAGCCCTTGATTAGGCAACGAAAATGCGCATTTACAAAGTCCTGTGCACTTAAATGTGCAGAAAATTTGCGAAAATAGCCACAACTGCAAGCTTCCCTTGACATGAGAGCCATGACCCACCTGACCATACTCCGTTACCCGGATCCCCGCCTGCATACCGTTGCCAAATCGGTTGCCACTTTTGATGCGCGCCTGAAAACACTGGCTGATGACATGCTGCAAACCATGTACGCCTCTGATGGCATTGGGCTTGCCGCCACACAGGTCAATGTGCATGAGCGCGTGATTGTGATGGACGTGAGCGAAGGCCGCGACCAGCCGCTGGTGCTGATCAACCCCGAAATTACATGGGCCAGCGACGAGAAAAAGATTAACGAAGAAGGGTGCCTGTCAGTGCCGGGCATTTACGACGGTGTAGAGCGTGCGGTTGTGATCAAAGTGCAAGCACTCGATCTGGAGGGCAAAACCCAGAGCCATGATGCAGATGGTCTTCTGTCAGTGTGCATTCAGCATGAGATGGATCACTTGATAGGCAAAGTATTTGTTGAGTATTTGTCGCCGCTTAAACGCAACCGGATCAAGACCAAAATGATCAAGCAACAAAAAGACGACTGATGCGGGTCACATGCGGGTAATTTTTGCGGGCACGCCTGAGTTTGCCCGCTTGGCGCTTGAAAAACTGCATGCCGCAGGTTTTGAGATTGCACTGGTGTTGACGCAGCCCGACCGCCCTGCCGGGCGCGGCCTGAAATTGCAGGCATCGCCTGTCAAGCAATGGGCTCTTTTGCACGACATCCCGGTGGCACAGCCGCGCAGCTTGCGGCCAGACGGCAAATACCCGGACGATGCGAAAGCTGCCAGGACCGCAATTGATGCTTTACAGGCCGATGTGATGGTGGTGGCGGCTTATGGGCTGATCTTGCCGCAATGGGTACTGGACACACCACGGCTGGGTTGCCTGAATATTCACGCATCACTTTTGCCGCGGTGGCGCGGCGCAGCGCCGATTCACCGGGCGATTGAGGCGGGTGATGCAGAGACAGGCATCACCATCATGCAAATGGATGCCGGGCTGGACACGGGCGATATGCTACTGGTAGCAAAGCAGGAGATTGCACCTGACGACACGACCCCAAGCCTGCACGACAAGCTGGCGGCAATGGGTGCGCGCCTGATTGTTCAGGCGCTTGAACTGGCAGCGTCAGGCAGCTTGAGACCGCAGCCGCAACCGCACGAAGGCGTCACCTACGCCAACAAGATTGACAAGGCGGAGGCGCACATCGACTGGCAGCAGAGCGCCGTTGTTATTGAACGCCGCATCCGCGCCTTCAACCCTTTTCCGGGTGCGTCCAGCTTGTTAAATGGCGAAGTCGTCAAGCTGCAAAACGCTCATGTTTTAATAGCTGCTGACGCTCATGAATTAGCGGCTGGAGCCATATTAAGCACTCAATCTGAGGGCATTGACGTGGCCACAGGCGATGGGGTGCTGCGCATCACGCATTTGCAGAAATCTGGCGGCAAATTGCTGCCTGTGGCTGATTTTTTGCGCGGCTTCTCGCTGGCCCCAGGCATGATTTTTACGTTGCCCACAGCCGCCGGGCCATGACTGCTATTTACAAGCACCCCGAATTTAAACGCGGCATTCTGGACATGGCATCTGCGGCCCCCGGGATTGCTGCCTGGGGCTTGATGACCGGCGTGGCCATGATCAAGTCAGGCCTGAGCCTGACTGAAACTTTGCTGATGTGCGTGCTGGTATTTGCAGGTAGCTCGCAACTGGCCGCGCTGCCTTTGATCGTGGCGGGTGCACCGATGTGGGTGGTACTGGCCACTGCTTTTTGTGTGAATTTGCGCTTTGCCGTGTTCAGTGCCCACTTGCGGCCATATGTCATGCATCAGCCGCTGTGGCGACGTTTGGTCAGTGGTTACTTCACGGCTGATTTGAGTTACGTGCTGTTCGTCAAACGATTTGCGCATCCGTCGCAAGACCCGGTTGTCATCCGCTCACAAGAGGCCTATCTGGCAGGTAATTGCGCCATCAATTGGGTCAGCTGGGTGGGCTCCGGGCTGCTTGGTATTGCGCTGGCCAATTCGATTCCGATGAGCTGGGGGCTGGGCTTTGCCGGTGTTTTGGCGCTGACAGGCATTTTGTGTTCACTGGCCACCTCCACGCTGCGCACGGTGTCGCTGGGTGTAGCGGGCGCGGCGGCGGTGGCGGCGTTTGCGCTGCCATTCAAGCTGAATATTCTGGTGGCGATTGCGGCTGCAGTTGCACTGTGTCTGCTGCTGGAAAAAACGCAGCTCGCCCGGCCTGCACATCGCAAACCATGAACCAGGCGCTAAATCACACGGATATCTGGACGGTTGTGACCATCATCGGCCTGGCCCTCGTCACGGTAGTCACGCGCTCGTTTTTCTTTTTCTCAACCAAACCCTGGCAGTTGCCCGGCTGGGCCGAGCGCGGCTTGCATTACGCACCGATTGCCGCGCTGGCGGCCGTGGTGGTGCCTGAGATTGTCATGACGCAGGGCGAATTGATTTCGACTTTTAAAGATGCACGGCTGTATGCCATTGCCGCTGGTGCGCTCTGGTTTTATTGGCGCAAGGGTGTGCTGGGCACGATTGTGATGGGCATGGCGGTGTACCTGCCTCTGCACATTGGCCTACGCTGGTAGCCGAATCATTTCAGGCCTGGTCGCGTGGGCGGCTTTTACAATCAGGTGATGAATTTCATCCGCTTTACCGACTTGTGTGCGCAGGACCGAATCAACGGCCAGCGTGTTTTCATTCGTGCTGATCTCAATGTGCCGCAAGATGCTGAGGGCAACATTACCGAAGACACCCGTATTCGTGCGTCGATGGCCTGCATTCAGCTGGCTTTGGATTCTGGCGCAGGCGTCATGGTCACATCTCACCTGGGCAGGCCAACTGAAGGGCAATTCAAACCTGCCGATTCACTCGCGCCTGTGGCCAAACGCATGGGCGAATTGATGGGCCGTGGTGTACCGCTGCTAGCCGACTGGGTTGATGGCGTGAGCGTTAAACCCGGCGAGCTGGTGATGCTGGAGAACTGCCGCGTCAACGTCGGCGAAAAGAAAAATGACGAAGCACTTGCGCGCAAAATGGCCGCGCTGTGCGACGTGTTTGTACATGACGCTTTTGGCACCGCGCACCGCGCCGAGGCATCTACCTACGGCATTGCCCAGTATGCAAAAACTGCCTGCGCTGGACCGCTACTGGCTGCCGAAATGGACGCGATTACAAAAGCACTGACCAACCCGCGCCGCCCGCTGGTGGCAATTGTGGCGGGCAGCAAGGTGTCGACCAAACTGACGATTTTGAAGGCGCTAGCAGCCAACGTAGACCAGCTGATTGTGGGCGGCGGCATTGCCAACACCTTTTTGCTGGCCACTGGCCTGAATATCGGTAAAAGCCTGGCTGAAAAAGACTTGCTGGCAGAAGCAACCGCCGTGATGAAGGCGATGAAAGCAAGAGGAGCAGCCGTTCCCATCCCGGTCGATGTCGTCACCGCCAAAACCTTCGCAGCAGACGCGCCAGCCACCATCAAAGCTGCAACTGAAGTGGAAGACGATGACTTGATCCTGGACATTGGTCCCAAAACCACCGCCATCCTGGTCGAGCAACTGATGGCTGCAGGCACGATTGTGTGGAATGGCCCGGTCGGCGTGTTTGAGTTTGAAGCTTCCTCGCACGGCACTGAAGGCATTGCCAAGGCCATCGCTCTAAGTCCTGCATTCTCCATCGCAGGCGGTGGCGACACTGTGGCTGCGATTGCCAAGTACGGCATTGAAAGCCAGGTCGATTACATTTCGACCGGCGGCGGTGCATTTTTAGCGGTGCTGGAAGGAAAGACGCTGCCAGCGTTTGAGATTTTGCAAAAGCGCGCTGCGGGTTAAAACACGCGGCCTTGTTTCAGGAGCTGTCTGCTCCTGTGTTCATCGGGTTCTTGGCTTATACGCTGCCTGAAAGCTGGCAAATCAGACTTTTTCTGAGCACTAATCATGCGGGCCAGCCGCCCGGTAACTGCTTAGTCCCCAACGTCATGTAACCATGTAAAAATCAAAACCTAAATTACATGGAGACTTTGTATGCCACGCCGCGCCACCAAAATCGTTGCCACTCTGGGCCCTGCGTCCAACACGCCTGCCATGCTGGAGGCCATGATCACCGCGGGTGTCAATGTGGTGCGGCTGAACTTCAGCCACGGTAAAGCGCAGGACCACATTAATCTGGCCCAGCTGGTACGTGAGGCGGCCATCAAGGTTGGGCGTGAAGTGGCCATCATGGCTGACCTGCAGGGCCCCAAAATCCGGGTGGGCAAGTTTGCAGAGGGCAAGGTGGTATTGGCCCCAGGTGAAAAGTTTGTGCTTGATGCGTCACGCACCGAGCCAGGTGACATCAAAGGTGTGGGTCTGGACTACAAGGAGCTGCCGCGCGATGTGAAAGCCGGCGACGTGCTGCTGCTCAATGATGGGCTGATTGTGCTGACGGTGGACCGCGTGCTGGGAGAGGAGGTGCACACCACCGTCAAATTGGGTGGCGAGCTGTCTAACAACAAAGGCATCAACAAGCAGGGTGGCGGGCTGACGGCCCCGGCCCTGACGGCCAAGGACATGGAAGACATCAAAACCGCAATGAGTTTTCAGGCGGACTACGTGGCGGTGAGCTTTCCAAAAAACGCAACCGACATGGAAATGGCGCGCCAGTTGTGCAACGTGGCAGCGGCGCAGTACAAACACAAGCCGGGGCTGATTGCAAAAATTGAACGTGCAGAAGCCATTCCAAATCTGGCAGAAATTTTGCGCGTGAGCGACGGCATCATGGTGGCGCGTGGTGACCTGGCTGTTGAAGTGGGCAATGCGGCTGTGCCTGCCTTGCAAAAACGCATGATCAAAATGGCACGGGCGCAAGACAAGGTGGTAATTACTGCCACGCAAATGATGGAAAGCATGATTCTGAATCCGGTGCCCACGCGTGCTGAGGTCAGCGATGTGGCCAACGCCGTGCTCGACGGCACCGATGCCGTGATGCTGAGCGCTGAAACTGCCGCAGGTAAATTCCCGCTGGAAACGATTATTGAGATGGCCAATATTTGCCTTGAAGCTGAAAAAACCGAGTACAAGGAAATTGACGCGGACTTCAGCGGCAAAACATTTGCCCGCATCGACCAGTCGATTGCGATGGGCGCGCTTTTTA
>JAYVEE010000093.1:0-5765 GCA_043749005.1 Polaromonas sp.
TCGCAGCCTTTCCATTCGACGCGGTGCCACACGGGCGTAGTCGCAACGACGCCGCTCGTAGCCCGGGTCAGGCTCCCAGCCCAGCCAGCCCCGTTCGACCATGCTGGAAAGGTCCACCAGCAAGGGACTACCAGCAAAAGTTGAGACGCTTTGATAAGGCGAGTTGCCAGGCCCGACCGGATTGAGCGGCAAGACCTGCCACAGGCTCTGTCCAGCCTTGACCAGCCAGTCAACAAAATGGTAGGCAGCTGGCCCCAAATCTCCGCAACCGTTTGGCCCAGGCAGGCAAGTGGGGTGGAGGAGCACGCCACTACTGCGTCGGTTGAGAATGCCAGTATTTGGGTTCATTGGATTGATTCTTGCAAATCCACGTCAATGTCCTGCACCAGAACCATCACGCTGTTGCCGCTAGCAGGGTGTTGGCAAGACACCATTTCAGCGGTGTCAAACTCCGCAGTTGCGGTGTTCAGTACCAATCGCCATGGGCCTTTGGGCAGCTCAAAACGCAAAGGCGTGTCGGCAGGATTGAACACAAGCAAGACCCGCTGCGTGGCACTGCGATGACCCTCGCCCACTTCAATCACGCAGGCCAGTCCAAGTTCATGCGGGTTTTGCCATGCTTCATCGCTCAAGGGCATCCCCTCAAACTTGAGCCAGGTGATGTCGCTACCGGTGCGCATGGGATGGCCACCTTCATGGGGTTGCAGGCCGTTGAACCAGCTTGGGTGGCGCAAAGCAGGATAACTTTTTCTCAAAGCGATCAGGCCTCCCACAAAATCGGTCAGTGCCGCATCGCTGTGCGCCCAGTCCAGCCATGTGATTGCATTGTCCTGGCAATAGGCGTTGTTGTTGCCGCTCTGGCTGTGCCCCAACTCATCGCCCGCCAACAACTGCGGGATACCTTGGGCCAGAAATAAAGTTGCCAGCATGGCGCGTTGCCAAAGCGCGCGCTGCGCCTTCACCTTCAGCTCTTCGCTGGGCCCTTCAACGCCGCAATTGGCGCTCAGGTTGTGGCTGTGACCGTCGCGGTTGTTTTCGCCATTGGCATGGTTGTGCCGCTGGCTGTAGGCGGTGAGATCTGCCAGCGTAAAACCGTCATGGGAGGCCAGCAGGTTGATGCTGGCCAAGGGACTACGACCATTGTGTTGAAAAATATCGCTGGAGCCACTTAGGCGGCGAGCAAACTGGCCCCGGGTGCAGGCATGTCCCAGCCAGTAAGCGCGCATGGTGTCACGAAACTGGTCATTCCATTCCTGCCAGCCCGCCGGAAAGCCACCGAGCTGGTACCCACCGTTGCCAATGTCCCAGGGTTCAGCAATGCGCTTGACTGCGACCAGCACCGGATCTTGCGACATGGCTGTCAACAAGGCGCCGCAGCGGTTGAACTGGCCATGCAAGGCCGGATCACGCCCAAGCGTCGTTGCCAGATCAAAGCGAAAGCCATCGACACCGAAGGCTTTGACCCACCAGCGCAAGCTGTCCATCACCAGTTGAACCACCCGAGGCTCGCCAAAATCAAGGGCATTACCGCAGCCGGTGGGGTTTTGATAATTGCCTGCACTGTCCAGTGCATAGGCACCGGCGTTGTCAAGTCCGCGCCAGCACAGGGTGGGGCCTTTGGAATCGCTCTCGGCGGTGTGGTTGAAAACCACGTCGAGCAAAACTTCAAAGCCATGGCGATGCAGCTTGTCGACCATGGCGCGAAACTCTGCACGCGCCGATTCACCGCTACTGCTGCTTGCGTACGACGGCTCGGGAATGAAATACCCCAAAGTGTTGTAGCCCCAGTAATTGACCAGCCCAAGGTCGAGCAGATGCTTTTCAGTGATGTGCAACTGCACCGGCAAAAGGCAAAGCGACGTGATGCCAAGCTGTTTGTAATGCGAGAGCATGGGTTCACTGGCCAAGCCAGCATAGGTGCCCTGCAAATGTGCCTCAACCCGGGGGTTGAGTTTCGTGAGCCCCTTGACATGCGCTTCATAAAGAACCATCTCTGAAAGTGCAATGTTTGGACCAGGCGCAATGCCAGCGCCCAAACGCAACTCTTTTTCAACGTCCACCACACGCGCTTTGGGTATGCGGGCAGCATTGTCTGTTGGGTCAGGCTGACATTGCCCCGCTGCGTCTAGCCTGTAATCAAACTCTTTGGCCAAGTCTTTCAACGGCCCAACCAGTTCGCGTGCGTAAGGGTCCACCAGCAACTTGCGATCATTGAACCGGTGACCGGCATTGGGCGCATAGGGTCCTTGGGCTCGCAAGCCGTAGAGTTGACCGGTTTTTAAGTTGGGTACGAAACCATGCCAGACGCCATCCGTACAGCTCGGCAGGACCAGACAAGCGCTTTGCTGCTGGCTCTCTTCATCAAACAAGCAGCATTGAACACCTTGCGCATGAGGCGCATAAACTGCAAAATTCACGCCATCCTGCTCCTGCCATGTCATGGCGGTGGCTCCCAAAGGCCAGGGCTGGCCACTTTGGCACTGGGCGCTTCGTGTCTGCTTCATTCGGCAGGCTCCAGCCAGATCACCCCCAGCGGCGGCAGCGACAGGCAAACCGATTGACTAAAGCCATGGCTGGACACAGCCTCGCTGACCACATGGCCAAAGTTGCCGACCCCACTGCCAGCGTAATGGCTTGAATCGGTGTTCAGGCATTCACGCCAGGTGCCATCCCTTGGCACCCCGATTCGATATCCATGGCGCGGCACCGGGGTGAAATTACAGGCAACCAGCATTTGTGCAGCCGCGGCTTGCCCGTACCGCATGAATGCAAACACGCTGTTCAGGCGGTCGTTGACCTCGACCCAGGAAAAACCGCCTTGATCGTCATCGCGCTCATGCAGTGCGCCGCGACTCCGATACAAATGGTTGACATCACGCACCAGCGTTTGAACACCTTTATGTGCCGCATCTTCAAGCAACGACCAGTCAAGTTGTAAATCGTGGTTCCACTCGTTTTTTTGCCCAAGTTCTGACCCCATAAAAAGCAGCTTGCGGCCAGGATGCGCGTACATTAAGGCAAACAGGGACTTCAGGTTGGCACATTTTTGCCAGGCATCACCCCACATGCGGGCGTAAAGCGAGCCTTTCCCGTGCACCACTTCATCATGTGAGAGCGGCAACACAAAATGCTCACTGTAGGCGTACATCATGGCAAAACTGATGCGGTCGTGGTGGTGTTGGCGAACCACGGGATCGGCCCCAAAATACGCCAGTGTGTCGTGCATCCATCCCATGTTCCATTTGTAATTAAAGCCAAGCCCACCAACCCACGGAGGGGCAGAAACTTTTGGGAATGCGGTGGACTCCTCGGCCATCGTGACCGCACCGGGCGTTTGCTGCCCAATAACCCGGTTGGTAGCACGTAAAAACTCTATCGCTTCCATGTTTTCCCGGCCCCCATCCTGGTTGGGAATCCATTCCCCGGGTGGTCGGCTGTAATCGCGGTAAAGCATGGAGGCCACCGCATCAACCCGCAAACCGTCAATACCGTAGCGCTCAATCCAGAAAAGTGCATTGCCGACTAGAAAATTTCGCACTTCTAGACGGCTCCAGTTATAAATCAGGGTGTTCCAGTCTCTGTGAAAACCCTCTTTTGGGTCGGCGTATTCATATTGGGCAGTTCCATCAAATCGCGCTAGGGCATGTGCGTCGACCGGAAAATGGCCAGGTACCCAGTCCAGAATCAGCTGCAAGCCGGCCGCATGAACTACCTCAACAAAAGCCCGAAAATCTCCTGGCGAACCATAACGTGCTGAAGGTGCATACAGGCCGGTTGGCTGATATCCCCATGAGGCGTAAAAAGGGTGTTCGTGAATGGGCAATAACTCGATGTGGGTAAATCCCATATCCAGCACATAAGGCACCAGCTGGGCTGACAAAAAATTCCAGTCGGGAATTTGACTGTGCGGTCTGCGCCAGGAGCCGGCATGCACTTCATAGATGCTGATAGGAGCATTAAGGGCGTTGCCTTGCTGGCGAAGTGCCTCACGACCCAACACGGGTGCAGGCATGTCCATCACGCGAGAAGCGTTACCAGGCGGTAATTCACAACTCAGGGCATAAGGGTCGGCTTTGAGTGTCCGCTGGCCATCCGCTCCAAGCACATCAAATTTGTATAAAGCGCCCGGGCTTGCACCTGGAAGAAAAATTTCCCAGACACCACACTCTGCGCGAAAACGCATTGGGTGACAGCGGCTGTTCCAGAGGTTGAAGTCACCCGCCAGGCAAACTTGTCTGGCGTTGGGAGCCCAAACTGCGAACGCCACACCATCCACGCCGTCTTTGATGCAGGCATGCGAGCCAAGCTTTTGCCAAGGGCGCAAATGATTGCCCTCTGCCAGCAGCCAAACATCGGTATCGCCTAGCCAAGGACTAAAGCGGTAGGGATCTTCTATCACCCTGATCCCTTGGTCGGAGACCATTTGCAGCTGATATTTGTCTGTCGAGGTGAGCGAAAGTTCACCCACAAATAGGCCACTCGCTGCTATCTGATACAGAGGACAAAGCACTGCATGGTTATCCAGTGCGAGTGCATTTACCGTAGAGCAGCCCGGTGCAAAAACCCGCAGACGAAATACACCCGAAAGGTCGGCAGGATGACACCCTAAAAAAGCAAAAGGGTCCGTGCAAAGACCCGCCTGCAATTCTTCGGCCAGTATCAGCTCGGGAGGCTGAACTTGAGAAGTTATTGTTTTTTCTTGCATTGGGACGCTCTGAGCTGGCCGGGAAGTCTCTCTCATCGGTGCGTCTTTCATAAGATATTGTATTTTGGCGTATTGGCAATGGTTTGGAAACCTGAATACATACATTGACAACCCATGAAGTGGCTGAAGTGCTGGGCAGCCGTCAGAACACAGTGCTTGGTGCACTGCGTAACCGTCCAGCTCCAACGGGCCCAGCAATACCGGCAACACCGGCTTTTTTTATGGACAGGCTGCAAAGCTTTACGTCTGAAAAACCGGACACAGCGTCTCCAGGCATTTGCAAGCGGCATCACACTCGTTTATGGACGACTCCAACCTGCCTTGCATCTGACTGCCGCCGTCTATGGACAGCATCAGCAAGTTTTGATATTGGGACAGAAATTTCGCAAAGCCTGCATCTTCCGACCCATCGCATTGACTCTATTCTTGCTAGCAGGAGGACGATGATTGCGAGCGACCTGGTGAAGGTCGGTGCGATGCTCGACGGAACGACCAGGGTGACGACGCCGCGAGATGGAAAAAAAGCTGCCGGCGATCCCTTGTAAGCGGATGGTCGAGCAGTTTTCCTGACGAAGCCATAGTACCCCCAGACCCTTTACAGCGGCGTGTGTGCGAGAGCTTTGCCACACTCAATGCAACACCTCATTGGATTTGAAACGTCTGTTTAGCCTGCCGACATAAATATGGCACCTGGAAAGCTGAAGGTTACCAATGACTGGCAATTTCTGCATGTCGGTCGGCCGTTTGCACTTTTAGCAAGCAATAGTGAATGTCGGCTTTAGGGCAGTCGGTTCAAAATCGGGAAATTCCGCTTTGTCGACGAAAGAAGTCTAAGGTGTCCTCTTTCAAAGGAGGGATGTTCAAACTACCTCGTTTAATCGAGAATCTGCAAGAGGCGCAACGATAGCTTCCAATTTCTGAATAACACCATGCCAGACCACCACCACCACCACCACAGCGAACTCAGCGAGATGGATCTCCGCGTGCGCGCGCTGCAAAGCGTGCTGACACAAAAAGGCTACATCGACCCGGCAGCGCTGGACGTATTGATTGATACTTA
>JAYVEE010000094.1:0-5731 GCA_043749005.1 Polaromonas sp.
TGTGACGCGGGCTGCCTGCACGTATTCCTTGTTGCGCTCCACCAGTGTAGAGCCGCGCACGGTGCGGGCGTACTGCACCCAGCCTGTCAGCGAGATCGACACGATCAGGACACCAAAAGCCAAAGATTCATGCGCATTGGGAAATATCGCACGGCCAACACCAGCAATCAGTAGCGCCACCAAAATAGAAGGGAAACTGAGCATCACATCGCACAGGCGCATCAAAAAACTGTCCAGCCACCCGCCCATAAAGCCTGCCAGCAAACCCATCACGACACCAAACGCAACAGAGATGATGACCGACGCGAAACCGACTGCCAGCGAGATACGTGCGCCATACATCAACGTCGACAAAATATCGCGTCCCTGATCGTCAGTACCCAGCAAAAAGGCGCGTTTGCCTTCGTCTTCCCATGCTGGCGGCAGGCGGGCGTTTGACAACTCCAGTGTCGTCAGGTCAAACGGGTTGTGCGGGGCAATTAAGCCCGCAAACACCGCACCGATCAGACAAATAAAAGCCACCACCCCGGCTGCAATTGCCATGGGCGATGTTTTAAAGCTGTAGCCAATATCTGTGTCCAGCCAGCGGGTGATGATGTTGGTCACGTCTTACTTCACACTCATCCACTTAAACGGCATGAAGTTGTCGGCCATTTGCACCAGGTCTACTTTTTTGCTCACACCCCAAGCCAGCGCCTGTTGGTGCAGCGGCAGGTGGCCAATGTCGTCGTTGTGCAGTTTGAAAGCCTCTGCGATAAAGGCCTGGCGCTTCGTCTTGTCGGTTTCCGACTGAATTTTGGCAATCAGCTCGTCAACTTTCGGGTTGCAATACGCGCCCAAGTTGAACTGACCTGCGCCTTTGTCGTCCACGCAGCGCATCAGGCCGTTGAAGGCGTTGTGTGCGTCATACGTGGCAGGCGTCCAGCCCAGCATGTAAAAGCTGGTGTCGCGGCGCAAGATTTTTGGGAAGTAGGTACCTTTGGTTTCGGCTTGCAAATTAATTTTGACGTTGATGCGTGACAAATTGGCCGCCACGGCCTGACAAATTTCGCCGTCGTTGACATAGCGGTCATTCGGGCAGTTCATGGTGACTTCGAAGCCTGCGCCGTAACCCGCGTCAGCCATCAGCTTTTTGGCCGCTTCCACATCAAACGGCAAGCGCTTGTTGGCGTTTGCGTCAAAACCATTAATGCCTGGGCCAATCATCAAGGCGGTCGGGTTTGACGCGCCGCGCATCACCGTGCGCTTGATGCCGTCAATGTCAATGGCCTGGTAAAAAGCCTGACGTACGCGTTTGTCCTTGAACGGATTTTTACCCTTCACGCTGGAATACAGCAGCTCATCACGCTTTTGGTCCATGCCCAAAAAGATCGTGCGCAGCTCAGGGCCGGTCATGGCTTTAACGTTGGCGCTTGAATTGACGCGCGCAATGTCTTGCACCGGTACAGGTTCCATCACGTCAATTTCGCCAGATATCAAAGCGGCTACACGCGTTGCGTCATTGGCGATCGGTGTGTAGACCACCTCGTCCACATTGCCTTCGATCTTGCCCCAGTAATTACCGCTTCTGGTGAAGGTGGTTTTAATACCAGGCTGGCGCTCGCGCACACGAAATGGGCCGGTGCCATTGGATCGAAACGACGCAGCATTTTCAACGCCCTTGCGGCGGTCAACCGGCTTGGTGGCCTGATTGGCTTCAGACCACTTTTTGCTCATGATGAAGACCAGAGAAATCACATCAGGCAAGATTGGAAACGGCGCTTTGGTTTCAATCTCGATCACAAAATCACCCACCTTGCGCACTTCTTTAATGTCGTTGGTGTAGCTCTTCATGTCTGAGCCGTCACCAGCAGCGCGCGCAAAACTAAACAGCACGTCGTCAGCGGTAAACGGCGTGCCATCGTGGAATTTAACGTCCTTGCGCAAGTCAAATCGCCATACTGTTGGCGCGGGCTGGCTCCAGCTCGTTGCCAGGCCGGGGGCCAGGCTCAGGTCCTTGTTGCGGCCCACCAGCGGTTCATACACGTTGCCTGTGACGCTGAGTTGCAATGATTCATTGAGCGAATGCGGGTCCAGCGACAGCGCGTCACCCTGGTTGCCGATGCGGATGGTCTTGGCGTTTGCTGCACCCATCGCAAGCACGCTACCCGTTACTAAAATAATAGCTGCTTGCACACGTAATGATTGGGCTAGCGTCATTTTTTTAGGGTAATTTGACATGTTTTTCCTTTGAATTAAGGCAAAATAAAATGGATGCCGCCTCATGCCGTCAGCGGCATGGACCGCTCTACCAACCCAGCAAACAGTGCTGCCCCCAGCGGCAACACCTCGTCATTGAAGTCATAACGGCTGTTATGCAAAAAGCAGCCCGGTGAGCCCAAGCCATCGCCCTGGCCCAAGCGTAAATACGCACCGGGCTTGGCCTGCAACATGAACGAAAAGTCTTCAGCGCCCATGCTGGGCACAAGGTCTCGCACCACGTTGTCTTCACCCACCAGCATGGCTGCAATGTCGGCTGCAAACATCGCTTCAACGGGTGTGTTAACAGTGGCTGGGTAAATGCGCTCGTAGTTCACACTGGCAGTTGCGCCGAAAGCCTCAGCGACAGACGCAACCAGTGTGTGCAAACGCTTTTCAATCATGTTCTGTACGTCAGGGCTGAAGGTGCGCACTGTGCCCACCAGAGTGGCCGTTCCGGGGATGACGCTCATCGCACCCAGGTCGCCTGCACTCATGGCGCAAATGCTGACAACAGCACTGTCTTGCGGCTTGACATTGCGACTAACGATGCTTTGCACAGCGGTGATGATGTGCGCCGCCGCCAGTACCGGGTCAACCGTCATGTACGGGTGTGCGCCGTGGCCACCTTTGCCTGTGATGGTGATGGTGATGCGGTCAGCCGCGGCCATCATGGGGCCCCGGTTGACGCCGACTGTGCCCGCAGGCATGGAGGGCCAGTTGTGCATGGCGTATGCGGCTTGCACCGGGAAGCGGTCAAACAGGCCGTCTTCCATCATGGCTTTGGCGCCGGCGTAACCTTCTTCGCCCGGCTGGAAAATCAACACCGCTGTGCCGTCAAAGTTGCGTGTTTCAGCCAGGTAGCGCGCCGTGCCAACCAGCATCGTGGTGTGTCCATCATGGCCGCAAGCGTGCATTTTGCCGGGCTGCGCGGACTTCCAGCCGAAGGCGTTGTGCTCTGTTAACGGCAGCGCGTCCATGTCAGCCCTGAGACCAATCATGTTGCCGGGGTTGGCGCTACTGCGGCCCTTGCCGTGAATGATGCCGACCACACCCGTCTTGCCAATGCCCGTATGAATTTCATCAACACCGCACAGCTCAAGCGCCTGTTTGACGCGGCCTGCGGTGTATACCTCCTCAAAACCCAGCTCGGGGTGAACGTGCAAGTCACGCCTGAAGGCGGTCAACTCGGGATGAAACTCAGAAATCGCAGCAAAAGCACGGCCAGCGGCCATCAGCTTTTGAGGATTCATCGGTTTTACGGCTGTCAGCATCAATGGCCTCCTGATTTGCCCACGCGCAGGCGTGGATCAACTACAAAATAAAGCAGATCAACCACCAGGTTGATCACCACGAAAATCAACGCTGTCAGGCACAGATAGGCGGCCATGACAGGGATGTCGGCAAACGTCACGGCTTGTATAAACAGCAGTCCCATTCCCGGCCACTGAAACACCGTCTCGGTGATGATGGCAAAAGCAATTAATGAGCCCAGCTGCAAACCGGTGATGGTGATGACAGGCACGAGCGTATTTTTCAGCGCATGACCAAAGTGAATGGCGGTGTCTGACAAACCTCGTGCGCGTGCAAACTTGACGTAATCGGTGCGCAGCACCTCCAACATTTCTGCGCGCACCAGCCGCATGATGAGCGTGAGCTGAAACACCGCCAGCGTGATGGCAGGCAACACAATGTGGTGCCAGCCTTGGGCTGTCAACAGGCCCGAACTCCACCATCCAATTTGCACCACATTGCCCCGGCCAAAACTCGGGAACCATCCCAGGCCGACAGCAAACAGCAGGATCAGCAAAATACCAACCAAAAACGTCGGCAGCGACACGCCGAGCAGCGATACCGTCATAAACACCTGGCTTAAAAACGTACCGCGCTTGAGTGCGGCATACACCCCCATCGGTATGCCGAGCACCAGCGCCAGCAGCGCTGCAATACCAGCCAACTCAAGCGTGGCGGGCAAGCGCTCGGCTATCAAACGCGACACCTTGGCGCCTTGGCGCAGACTCAAACCGAATTCTCCCTGTACCGCATTGACCAGAAAGCTCCAGAACTGCACCACAAAGGATTTGTCCAGCCCCAAGTCAGCCCGCAGCTCCCTGATTTGTTGGGGCGTGGCATCTTGACCCAGCAAAAAAACCACTGGATCACCTACAAACTGAAATAGCAAAAACGAGATGAACGCCACCGAGACCATCACGATCACAGCTTGAAACACGCGTTGAAGAATAAATGAGAGCATGGGCAGATAAAAGGCTTTACTGATACTAACGTTGCAAATTGCGCGCCAGTACCGGACATACCTTAAGTTTGGTTTGAGTATGTCCTGTAAATGACAACAAAAAAGGCCTTGAAAGGCCTTTTTTGTGCGTCCCGGTCGTGCAGGTCAATTGACCTTGACCAGCCGCCAGTCAATCCGGTTGTCAGCGCGATGCACGACATCCACATTTTTCTTGAGCGCCCACGGGATGATCTGGTTGTGCAGCGGAATGTGCGAGACATCCAGATGCGACAACTCGAGCGCTTTTTCAATCAGGTCGTTGCGGTTTTTGGCATCGGTTTCTTTCTTGATACGTTCAACCAGCGCATCCATTTGAGGGTTGGAGTAACGACCAACGTTGTAATTGCCGTCGCCGCCCACCCCAACGCTGCGCACCAGCGATTGCAGGCTATACAGTGCGTCAAATGTTGGCACCCCCCAACCCAGCATGTAAATACTGGCTTCGTAGCGCTGAATCATGGGGAAGTACGTCACCAGCGGCAGTGTGCGCAGCTTGGCTCTCACGCCAACTTTTGACCACATGGCAGTTACGGCCTGACAAATTTCTTCGTCGTTGATATAGCGGTTGTTCGGGCAGGCAAAGTCGACTTCAAAACCGCCAGGGTAACCCGCTTCAGCCAGCAGTTTTTTTGCGCCTTCAATATCGAATGGCCAGCGGGCGTCGACTTTTTTAGTCCAGCCGTTGACTTGTGGCGATATCAGCGTACCCGTGGGTTGGCTCAGGCCGCGCATGATGGCCTTGTTCAGGGTAGCGCTGTCAATCGCCTGGTACAGCGCTTTTCGCACGCGCACGTCCTTCAGTGGGTTTTTACCCTTCACGCTGGAGCCGACCAGCTCTTCGCGGAATTGGTCCATGCCCAAAAAAGATGGTGCGGTTCTCGGCACCATCCAGCACCTTCAGGTCTTTGTTGGCACGCATGCGGGCCAGGTCTTGCAGGCTGGGATCCAGCACCAGATCGACTTCACCCGACAGCAATGCTGCAACGCGGGTGGCGTCAGACTTGATCGGCGTATAAACGATTTCGGTCACATTGCCTTCCAGCTTGCCCCACCAGTTGGGGTTGCGCTTGAAAACCAGTTTCTGGTCAGGCTGCCAGCTGTCGACCATAAAAGGGCCGGTACCCATGGCGTTACGGTGAGCAAAGCTTTCGTCCTTGGTCTTGATGTCTTTGGGCTCTGTAGACTTGTTTTTCTCGGCCC
>JAYVEE010000095.1:0-5717 GCA_043749005.1 Polaromonas sp.
CATTGTAGCGGCTGGGTACATTTGGCAGTCGAGTTGGGCAGTCATGCAAGCACAGTCAAACCTTTGTCGGGGGAAAACACATGAGCAACATCAAAGAACTGAAAAATACTGGCCTCAAAGCCACCTTGCCTCGTTTGAAAATTCTTGAAATCTTTCAAGCCGGCAAGCAGCGCCACATGACCGCTGAAGATGTGTTTCGGGTGCTGCTGGAAGACCGCTCTGATGTTGGTCTGGCCACGGTGTACCGGGTGCTTACCCAATTTGAGCAAGCTGGGTTGCTCAATCGCAGCAATTTCGAATCAGGCAAAGCGGTTTATGAGCTGAACGAAGGCCAGCATCACGACCATCTGGTGTGCCTGGACTGCGGCAAGGTTGAAGAATTTTACGACGCCGAAATTGAAAAACGCCAGCACGCTGTGGCCAAAGCCAAGGGTTTTGCGATTGCCGACCACTCACTGTCAATTTACGCCAATTGCACCAAAGACAAATGTCCCAACCGAACCGGCGCACCTGTACGACATCATCACGCCTGAATGTTTGTGAGTAATTGGCCTGAAATCCAATAAATTAGGGTGCAATGAGCTATTAAATAAATAGCAGATTAATCAGCCTGCTGCATCGCCTTGCGATGTCGTTCGACGAATTCCTGATACGTATCGATGCCGCGAAGCTGCAAAATGGCATTGCGTACAGCAGCCTCCACCAGTACGGCTATATTTCGACCGGCCTCGACCTGAATGATGACTTTGCGTATTGGAATGCCCAGCACTTCCTGGTTTAACGGCTCATAGGGGATGCGCTCATATTCACGTTCCAGCGTTTCGCGCCGCACCAGATGCACGATCATTTTTAGGCGCATTTTGCGGCGCACGGCGGTTTCGCCGAAAATCGCCTTAATGTCCAGCAGGCCAATCCCGCGCACTTCCAGCAGGTTTTGTAGCAAATCCGGGCAACGCCCTTCAAGCGCGGTCTGGTTGATGCGATACAGATCAACCGCATCGTCGGCCACCAGGCCGTGGCCGCGTGAAATCAGCTCCAGCCCGAGCTCACTTTTGCCCAGCCCTGATTCACCGGTGATCATCACGCCCAAACCCAGAATATCCATGAACACGCCGTGCATCGACGTGCGGTCGGCAAAGTGCTTGGACAGGTAGGCGCGCAGCACATCAATGACAAAGGCGGCTGATTCTGGCGTGGCAAACATCGGCAGCCCGGCGCGCTCGCACATCGCCAACAGCGTGTTCGGTGCGGTTTGCCCGTCAGCCACCACCAGAACGGGCGGCTCAAGCTTGATGATCCGGGAGACGCGGCGTGCGCAGGCATCGTCACCTGCATTGAGCAGGTACGCAACTTCTCGCTCGCCCAAAATTTGTACCCGATACGGATGAATGTAGTTAAGGTAGCCAACCAAATCAGCACCTGAGCGTGCGGCTCGGACGGCCACTTCATCAAACCGCCGTTCTGACGCGCCAAGGCCAGCTACCCATTCCCATTTCAGATTGGCGCGGTGGTCGTCAAATAAAGCATCAGCGCTGATCGCGGTGGGTTTCATGGCATTTGCACGGTTATGCCGTGGACTGCCAGGAGGCGATCAATTGATGCAGCACCGCAGCATCGGTTGTGGTCTTGAGTCTTTCTCGCAGGTCGCCGTCGCTTAGAAGTTCGGCAATTTCAGACAAAATTTCCAGGTGCTTCTGGGTTGCTGCTTCGGGCACCAGCAGAAAAATGAGCATCGCCACAGCCTGCTCGTCGGGCGCGTCAAAACCTATCGGTGTGGCCAATTGAAACACCGCAGCCATTGGTGCCTTAAGTCCTTTGATGCGGCCATGCGGAATGGCAACACCGTGCCCCAATCCGGTTGAGCCCAAACGTTCTCGCGCAAACAGGCTATCGGTGATCAGCGCCCGGTTCAGGCCGTGCATGTTTTCAAACAGCAAGCCAGCTTCTTCAAAAGCACGCTTTTTGCTGGTCGCATCGACGCTGACCAAAACCTGGCTGGGGAGCAAAATTTGCGATAGTCGGTTCATAGGTCCCTGTAAGTCGGCAAATTATGCACTTTAAGCAGCATTTGAATAAGAGCCACTCATAAAAAAGCCGCCATCTGCGGGCGGCTTGCGTCAAAGCGATGTACTTTCAGGCGTGCAAATCTTGCTGGCGTTTGGGTGCAATGTGGTGGTGATCCTTGATCTTGGTTTTATGCCGTGCCACCTGGCGATCCAGTTTGTCAGTCAGTTCATCAACGGCCGCATACAAGTCGGCGTGTGAGCTTTCAGCAAATATATCGCGACCCTTGACATGCACGTTGCATTCAGCGCGCTGACGGCTGTCTTTTTCCTTCATGTTGTCAACTGTTAAAAGGACTTTGACGTCGACCACCTGGTCAAAGTGGCGGGTAATCCGGTCGAGTTTGCTGGTCACGTAGCCGCGCAGTGCGGGGGTAACTTCAAGATGGTGGCCGCTGATCGTCAAGTTCATAAAAAGACTCCTTTTGAAGGAAGGCACGTTACATAAAAATTGCCTTGTGGGGCAACAACTAAAACAATTTACTTGAATGCACTATGCGCGCTAAATTGGTCAATTGCAACCTTGCAGCGCACCATTTAATGCAACTTTTTGCGTAATTTGAAGCGTTTTGCAAAACGCTCTTGACGCTCTTCCCTGTCAAATCTGTTTGCCGGTATCGGGGCGAAATGCCATAATTCAAGGATTTTTACTACGGAGAAATCCTTGGAAACCAGTAGGCAAATGTCTAATTTTTGCTAGCTTTCAGCACCGCAGACTGATCTTGTCGAGGTGTTGAAGGCGATTGCTCATTCACCCTCTTTTTTTATTCGAATCCAGCTTTTTTGGGCTGAGGTTTGATACAACAGACCATCAGTCATGCTCAACATTTTCACGCTCGCCAACGGACGGCTCTTTCAGGAAGAGATTGAGTCGCTTGAAGAACTCTCCAAATTCCAGCCCATCTGGGTGGACCTGGAATCCCCCACGCCGGAAGAAAAACGCTGGATCAAACAGTATTACGGTTTGTCCATTCCTGAAGACGCGATGGACGAGGACATTGAAGAGTCCGCCCGCTTTTACGAAGAAGACAACGGCGAGCTTCACATCCGTTCTGACTTTTTGGTGGCTGACGACCAAGAGCCGCGCACGGTGCGGGTGGCCTTTATTTTGAATCTGGTTAATGACGATCTCAAAAGCAAAGGCGTGCTGTTTTCCATTCACGATGAAGATGTTCCTGTCTTCAGGCTGCTGCGGATGCGAGCCCGGCGTGCGCCGGGATTGATTGAAGACGCCAAGGAAGTGCTGCTCAAACTGTTTGACGCAGATGCTGAATACTCAGCCGACACACTGGAAGGCATTTACGTCGAACTTGAGAAAGTCAGTGCCAAAGTGCTGTCAGGCGACGTGACTGACGTGCTGGCCGGAGAAGTGCTGGGCGCGATTGCCCGGCACGAGGACTTGAATGGCCGCATCCGCCGCAACATGATGGACACGCGTCGGGCGGTGAGTTTCATGATGCGCAGCAAAATGCTGTCAAGCGAACAGTTTGAAGACGCGCGACTAATTTTGCGGGACATTGACTCGCTTGATTCCCACACGGCATTTTTGTTCGACAAAATCAACTTCTTGATGGACGCAACGGTGGGTTTTATCAACATCAACCAGAACAAGATCATCAAAATCTTCTCGGTCGCCAGCGTGGCACTGTTGCCGCCGACATTAATTGCCAGCGTCTACGGCATGAACTTCAAGGGCTTCTTTCCAGAACTGGAATGGGCTTACGGCTATCCCTACGCGCTGGTGTTGATGACTGCCAGTGCCGTGGTGCCGATGTGGTATTTCAGAAAACGTGGCTGGCTGAAATAAGCCTCAAAAACTGGTTCGCAGGCTTGCGGCGGTCTTTTTTAAGTATAAATTAGGCCTCAAGCTCAATATATACGGGTGCAAGCAGCTTCTGAATTTATAGCAGTTTTAGAAGCCTTTCGATAATCACCTGCGCATACTTGCTGGCTACCTGATCAATAAAATTCGGAAAATCGACATACGCTGTGTCATCTGCCCGGTCTGAGATGGTTCGCACCGCGGCAAAGGGCACGTTGTAGTCGTGGCAAACCTGGGCGACGGCTGCGCCTTCCATTTCTACGGCCAGCACTTGGTGGCCTGCTGCCAGCAAGGCATCTCGCAGTTGTAATGACTCAACCGCGCCAGAAACAAAACGGTCGCCGCTGGCAATCAGCCCCCGGTGCGCCTGGGCGGTGGGGTAAGCGCTGCGCAGTTGGTTGTCGTTCAAAGCGAGGTGACTGGCTTCAAACAGCGCCGCCGTCAGCATTGCATCGCCATCAAATCGGGTTTTGCCGTATAGCGGTACTTCATATCGGACAAACAATGGCGATGCGTCCAGATCGTGCTGTACAAAGTCGTGGGCCACCACCACGTCGCCGACATTGACGTTTTGTCCAAGTCCGCCTGCCACGCCGGTAAACACCACGCGTTGCACGCCAAAACGCTCGATCAAAGCGGCAGCTGTCGTGGCAGCGGCGACTTTGCCGATTTTTGACAGCGCCAGCACCACCGGTTGCCCATGCAAATCGCCCAGCCAGAAGTCACGGCCTGCGTGTGTGAGCTTGCTGGGCCGTTGCAGCATTTCGATCAGGCCGCGTTGCTCTTGCGCAAGTGCGCTGAGGATGGCAGTGGTCGTCATGGTCTGATTTTGCCCATAAAAAAAGGCGACTCGAGTCGCCCTCGTACAGGATGGATTCCGATTTATTTCTTGTCCCGCAACTCGCGGCGCAAGATTTTACCGACAGGAGTTTTTGGCAGATCTGTGCGGAACTCGATAACCTTGGGCTGCTTGTAGCCAGTCAGATTTTCTTTGCAGAAGGCACGCACTTGCGCGTCGGTCAGATCCGGGTTTTTCTTGACGATCACCAGCTTGACCGCTTCGCCTGATTTTTCATCAGCCACGCCCACGCAGGCGCATTCCATCACGCCTTCAAGTTTGCCGACTACGTCTTCAATCTCGTTCGGGTAGACGTTAAAGCCACTGACCAGGATCATGTCCTTTTTGCGGTCCACGATTTTGAAGAAACCGTTGTCGTCCAGTATGCCGACGTCGCCGGATTTGAAGTAACCATCCGCTGTCATGACTTTGTCGGTCTCGTCTGGACGCTGCCAGTAACCAGCCATGACCTGCGGCCCCTTGATGGCAATCTCGCCGGGTTGGCCCTGGGGCACTTCGTTGCCGTCGTCGTCGAGCAGCTTGAAATACGTGCCTGGAATTGGCACGCCAATGGTGCCGGTGAAGGACTTGCTGTTTGTCGGGTTGCAGCTGGCAGATGGCGATGTTTCGCTCAGGCCGTAGCCTTCGCAAATCGGGCAACCGGTTTTCTCCAGCCAGAGCTTGGCCACGGCACTGGTCACCGCCATGCCGCCACCCAATGAAATCTTCAGTTGCGACCAGTCCACCGTATTGAAGTCAGGGTGATTGGCCAAGCCGTTAAATAGCGTGTTGACGGCTGGGAAACTGTTTACTTTGTGCTTGGCCAGCTCTTTGAGCACGGCTGGCAAGTCACGCGGGTTGGGAATCAAAATGTTTTTACCGCCCGTGCGCATGCCCAGCATCATGTTTACAGTAAATGCAAAGATGTGATACAGCGGCAACGCACATACATACACAGGCTGCACACCTGGCTGCATACTGGCCATGGCCGGGA
>JAYVEE010000096.1:0-5713 GCA_043749005.1 Polaromonas sp.
ACCCTCATCGACCCGATGGTTTATTTTCACACTGGCCGAAAGTGGCTGGATGGCCGTAGGCAGGAAAGTCATGGACTGCGAATGACCGCTTTCTGCACGGCTATTCGGCAGGTAAAGCTTTTTCACTGGCACTTTCTCTGTGGACTCTGGGCTGATGATCTCCCTTGCCACCGAATACAGCATCAGTAACTCACGGTAAGCTTCGAGATTGAAGGCTTCAGTTTTCGTATCAGGATTTCTGAAAAGTGACTCTTCAATAACTTCAAGTACCTTGGGGGACGGCCAAAGCGCTTCAATACGGGACAACGCGTGCTGGTAAGTCTCAAGACCCAAATTTTTGTCCGTGTACTCCTCAAAGGTCGGAATCTGGGTGTTAAAGCGCTGGTTAAAGTTCACGCGTAAAGCGTCATATTCTGCAGGTCGTTCGAGCTGGTGGTAGAGGTCGAAAAGATCAAGATAAACGAGCGCACTGGTTTCAATATTTTCTGTAATATGACTGCGCAAAAGTTCAATCGCCTGCTCGTGCTGGCCGATTGACACGAAGAAGTCGGCCTGCTGCTGAACATCAAACAATTCCTCCGCCTTGACAGCTCGGCTAGGGTGCATCAGGCTGGATCCAAAGCCAGGCTTGTCTCTATATTCAAATGGCACCGATTTAACAAAAGCTGGAACGCTCGCCAGTTGAGCATCGCCTGATTTGTCAACTGAATAAAGGCCAAAGTCAGCATGAATATCAACAAGTGAAGATTTTTGCTCTGAAGCAAACCGGGCTGCGCTTGATTCATACGGTTCATCTGGCGACAAACTGTCAAGCCAGGCTTGCTGGTGACCTTGACTGGCTTGGTTTTTACGCCACCAGGGTTTGTCGCCTGAATCGCTACCCCGAATGAAATTTTTATGCGTCAGCGCGTAAGCCAACCCAGCCAAGGCTGCCAGCAGCAAGAAAATTAATCCATACACCAGCGCATTGGTGTAACGATCTGCCTGCGCCTGATACAGCTTGACATTGAGATCATCAATAGAGATCAAAGTTTTTTGGCTTTGCGCCTGAAGAGTGCGTACCGAATTTTCCAGTGCCTGCAATTTCTCAGTGTCGCGAAGAATATCTTGGGGCTGCGCCGACAGCGCCCGCCACAGTGCATTGGCCGCCGCGCGTTCTTGAGGATTAGCTGCAGGAATGGACAGCAGTTCAGCAGACGCCTTGAGCTGCGGGTCGCGCTCCATCACCAAGTCCAGTGGCTCCAGCTTCAAGCGTGCTTTTGTCGGCGCGGCAGTCTTTGCGACTTGCGTAGTGGCCAGCGCGCGCGGAGCAGCAGGTTTTCGCGCCGCAGCCGGGTCCTTGCTTGACGGGATTGGCAAGCCTTGACCAGTCGATGCGTTGCCAGCCGAATTTGCAGCAGGCCTGGCAGGCGTTATTAACGGCATCACCGCTGGTGTATTTCGGTCAGGCACGGCTTCAGACACCAAGTCAGCAAGGCTGACATAACGCCGCTCGGTTTTAAGCTGACAGCCCACCCGCAGATAAAGCGTCACGACAGGCTCATCAACCAGTACCGCAGAGCGGATACGAATCAAACCCTGTTGTGGTGCAGAAGCCGATTTTTCTAGCGTGACGCGCACACGCGATTTGTCGAGCTTGTTGTCAGCATAAAAAACATCGGCCTCCAGGCACAAATTGCTTGCATCATCCTGCGACTCCAACACCGCCTGCACCGACATGTCCAGTGGCCTGCCAATCAACGCGGAGCCACTGTGTCGCCCGAGCGACATGGCCATGCTGGCCGTAGCAGGCAGCAATAACAAAAGCGACAGAACAACAAAAATCTTTTTCACAGCGACAGGATATATTTGGTTACCTTGATTTTGGCATAGTCGACCAGTAAGGCCATGCGTAATAATCCTTATTCATGACACCCATTTATAAAACCGTTGGCATCGTAGGCACAGGGGCGATGGGCCGCGGCATCGCGCAGATTGCAGCACAGGCAGGCAGCGCCGTCATGTTGTTCGATCTGCAGCAAGATGCCGGTCACAAAGCCAAAGCCGAACTGGCCGTACAGTGGGACAAGATGGTTGCCAAAAACAGGCTTGACCCTGACGCCGCGAAAGACTGCAAAGCCCGTGTGTGGACTGTCAACACTTTGGCCGAACTGGCTGCGTGTGACTTGGTGGTTGAAGCTGTTGTAGAGCGGCTGGACGTCAAGCAAAGCCTTTTTGATGAACTCGAAAGCGTTGTGTCAAACGCAGCTGTTCTGGTCAGCAATACCTCGTCTCTCCCGATTACGGCCATCGCTGCCAAGCTCAAATTTCCGCAGCGGTTTGCTGGCTTTCACTTCTTTAACCCCGTGCCTCTGATGAAGGTGGTCGAGGTGGTTGCCGGACTGAAGACCGATGCCGCAGTCTGCACGCAACTATCAAGTTATGCCAGGCAAATGGGCCACACTGCCGTGTTGGCGCAAGACACACCAGGCTTTATCGTCAACCATGCAGGGCGCGGCTACGGCACTGAGGCACTGCGCACCGTCAGTGAAGGTATTGCTGATTTCGCCACGATTGACCGTATCTTGCGAGACCAGGCAGGTTTTAAACTAGGGCCTTTTGAATTGATGGACCTGACCGCGCTCGACGTGTCACACCCGGTCATGGAGTCGGTCTACCACCAGTATTACGAAGAAGCCCGCTACCGCCCCAGTGTCATTACGGCGCAGCGCCTGGCCGGCGGTATGCTGGGTCGCAAAACTGGTCAAGGCTTTTACAAGTACGAAAACGGCGTGATGCAAGTCGCGCCTGAACCACCGCCGCCTGAGGTGTTGGAGACGCCGCCGATCTGGGTATCCCCACGCGCGGCTCGCAGGTCAGAACTTTTGCAATTACTCAAAAACCTGGGTGCTGATATTGAAACAGGCGTATCCGCATCACCGCAAGCACTGATGCTGGTCGCGCCTCTGGGTTTTGACATCACCACCGTCGCAGTGGTCGAGCGGCTGGACCCGGCCCGCACGATCGGCATCGACATGCTGATTGACGATGCAGCCACCAAGCGCCGCGTCCTGGCCACCAATCCCGCTACCCGTAGTGACATGCGGGACGCAGCCCACGCCTTGTTTGCACGTGATGGCAAAGCAGTCAGCGTGATACGCGACAGTGGCGGCTTTGTGACCCAGCGTGTAATAGCCACCATCGTCAATATTGCCAGCGATATTTGCCAGCAAGGCATTTGTAGTCCCAAAGATTTAGAGACCGCCGTCACACTTGGTTTGGGCTACCCGCTTGGGCCTTTGGCAATGGGTGATCGCTACGGCCCAACAAATATTCTGGAGGTGCTGTTCAACATGCAAACCGTCTACGGCGATCAGCGCTACCGTCCTTCACCGTGGTTGCGCAGGCGCGGCGCGATCGGACTAAGTCTGATGCACGAAGAAAGCTGAACATGCCAAGCTCCCTTAAAAGCACGAGCGAAGGCCAGACGCTCATTCTCACCATCAGCAATCCAGAGTTCAAAAACGCTTTGAGTCCGGAGATTTACGCCGCAGGCGTTGAGGCGCTCAATGCCGCTGAAACGAACTCTGAAATACGCAGCGTCATCATCACCGGTGAAGGCACAACGTTTTGCGCAGGTGGCAATTTGCAGCGACTGCTGGCCAACCGCCAACAACCCAAAGAAGTTCAGGCCCAAAGCATTGACGGCCTGCACAGTTGGATTGACTCGATTCGCACCTATCCCAAGCCCATCATTGCTGCGGTTGAAGGTGCAGCCGCAGGAGCCGGATTCTCATTGGCGCTGGCTTGCGACTTTTGTGTTGCTGCTGACAACGCCGTGTTCGTGATGTCGTACAGCACGGTCGGCTTGTCACCCGATGGTGGTGGCAGTTGGGCGCTAGGTCGTGCCCTGCCGCGTGCGTTGGTCAATGAGCTGCTGATGTGCGGTGAACGCATTGCTGCACAGCGCCTATTTGAAGCGGGTTTGGTGAACCGGGTGTGCAGCAGCGGCAGCGCCCTGCAAGAAGCACTTGTCCTTGCAACGCAACTGAATACCCGAGCGCCCAACGTAATAGCCAGCATCAAAGAGCTGCTCAATGATGCCAATACCAATAATTTGAGCCAGCATTTGCAAACAGAACGCGATCATTTTGTGCGCAACTTGCACCATGCCAATGGGGGAGAAGGGATAGACGCCTTTCTAACCAAACGCACGCCGCACTACCGGTAGCAAATTGCATTCAAGTTTGCGGCGGACACGCTGGCGACACGGCATGTCGTGCATCGTCGTCCCTCAAGCGACAATGGTTGTTACTGAAGTCACCCAAAAGACAAGCCATGGACGACCCCATCCTTACCATCGTAGAACGCGAATCCATAAACAGCGGTCGCTGGTTTTCAAGCCTGTCCCCGTCGCTTAGGCACGACATACTCCGATGCGCATATGTCAAACGATATCGAGACAGCGAACTTATTGCTGCCCGCGGCGACCCACCCGAAGAGTGGATTGCGTGCGCCAAGGGGGCGGTGCGTGTCAGTTCAGTGTCCCTGTCTGGCAAGCAGATCACGCTGACCTATGTGGAGCCCGGTATCTGGTTTGGCGATGTGGCGATCTTCGACGGCGACCGGCGCACGCACGATGCCTATGCGCACGGCGAGACCACAATCTTGTGTGTAGCCAAAGCCGATTTCAAAAAAATTCTTTCCAACCATGTCGAGCTGTACGAGGCGATGCTGCGACTGCATGCACGCCGCATACGCCAGTTGTTTGGCCTGGTCGAAGACTTGAATACCCTGCCCCTGCGCGCACGTCTGGCCAAGCAGCTGCTGCACCTGGTCCGCAGTTATGGCGTGCCCAGCCTGTCAGACAGCAACGAAGTGCGCATCGGCCTGCAGTTGGCGCAAGAAGAGCTGGCGCAGCTGCTGGGCGCATCACGCCAGCGCGTGAACCAGGAGCTCAAAGCCATGGAGCGTGAAGACGCGATTCGCATTGAAACAGCAGGACTGGTGATAAGAAACCGCGCGATTTTGCTGCGTATTTCAGACGTCGATCTTGAAAAGCCCTGAACGACCATACACCAAGCCATGAGTAACTTTGATCATTTTGTTGGTACACGTGAAGTGACGGCGCAGCACGCTTTTGATGTGCAGGTTTTAACGGCTTATCTTGAGCAGCACTTGCCCGGATTTGCAGGCCCGTTGCAGGTTGAAATCTTTAAGGGCGGCCAGTCCAACCCAACCTACAAACTTATCACTCCATCCAAGTCGTATGTGATGCGCGCCAAGCCTGGCCCGGTAGCCAAATTGCTGCCGTCAGCGCATGCCGTGGAGCGTGAATTCAAGGTCATGAGTGGCTTGCAGGGCACCGATGTGCCCGTTGCCAAAATGCATTGCCTGTGCGAAGACGAGTCGGTGATTGGCCGCATGTTTTACGTGATGGAGTTTGTCGAAGGCCGCGTGCTGTGGGACCAGGCTCTGCCCGGTATGACGAACGCCCAGCGCGGCGAGATTTATGACGAAATGAACCGCGTCATCAGCGCCCTGCACAAGGTTAAATTTGTCGAGCGTGGGCTGGCAGACTATGGCAAACCCGGCAACTATTTTGAACGCCAGATTGGCCGCTGGAGCAAGCAGTTCACCGCATCCATCACGCAGCCCATCCCGGAGATGAACAGCCTGATGGCCTGGCTGCCAGCCAATATCCCCCTGACGGCGCGTGACGAAACCATGACGT
>JAYVEE010000097.1:0-5674 GCA_043749005.1 Polaromonas sp.
AAACGTTTGAATTATTGACTAACCTGGTCATGAAGTTCCTTTTTACCAATGTGACACACCTTATTGGTCATGTTCACATCGGCTGAAAAACCTCATGTAGGTTCGGCATCGAACCCAGTGCCAGGTAACTTCCCGATTCGCGTGGCTGCAGTTTTGGCCGGTGGCAGGTTTTGTTCGACCCATAAAATCGCTGCTGAACCAGCAGATCGGGCTGTAGCGGGCTATGGCAGACGCACCAAAAAATTTGGTGTCATTAGGTTTTATTGACTCATTTTTAGTATAAAAAGTGCATGTAGCGCATATCATTTCAGAGTAAACAGCTACTTATTCAATAGCGCCTGACCTTTTTTCGGATCGCTTATCCGGCTATGCCGAAGGCAAAGTTGGCGATGAGCCAAACCACATACAGGCCAACTGCCTGACTTAACCCGCTGTTACCGCAATTCCCTTGAACTCACCTGATTTCACAGATTCGGCAATTCGCTTCTGCCATTCCGCCGGCCCAGTGATGTGCGCACTGGTGCCGCCTGAATCAACCGCCACGGTCACAGGCATGTCGACCACGTCGAACTCATAAATCGCTTCCATGCCAAGGTCAGCAAAGCCTACGACTTTGGCGTGTTTGATGGCCTTGGAAACCAGATACGCGGCACCACCGACGGCCATCAGATAGGCGCTTTTGTGCTTTCTTATAGCTTCGATCCCGACAGGGCCGCGCTCGGCCTTACCGATCATGCTGATCAACCCGGTTTGGGCCAGCATCATTTCAGTAAAGCCATCCATGCGCGTGGCGGTGGTCGGGCCTGCGGGGCCAACCGCTTCGCCTTTGACCGGATCCACTGGGCCCACGTAGTAGATCACGCGGTTGGTGAAGTCAACCGGCAATGCCTCGCCCGCTGCCAGCATGGTTTGAATGCGCTTGTGCGCTGCGTCGCGTCCTGTCAGCATTTTGCCGCTCAGGAGCAGCGTGTCGCCGGGCTTCCAGCTCGAAACCTCAGCCTTGGTCAGCGTGTTCAGATTCACGGCCTTGCTTTTGACGTAATCGGGTGTCCAGTTCACGTCAGGCCAGGTGTCAAGGGCAGGCGGTGTCAGGTAAACCGGGCCACTGCCGTCCATCACGAAATGCGCGTGGCGCGTGGCAGCACAGTTGGGAATCATGGCTACTGGTTTGCCTGCAGCGTGGGTGGGATACATCTTGATTTTGACGTCAAGCACAGTTGTCAAGCCGCCCAGGCCTTGCGCGCCAATGCCCAGCGCGTTGACTTTTTCATAAAGCTCAATGCGCAGCGCTTCAACCTTGGTCAGCATTGCACCTGATTTGGCTTTGGCCTGCAGGTCATACATGTCCAGGTCCTCCATCAGGCTTTCTTTGGCCAGCAGCATGGCCTTTTCAGCTGTGCCGCCAATGCCGATGCCCAACATGCCGGGCGGGCACCAGCCTGCGCCCATGGTGGGCACGGTTTTGAGAACCCAGTCAACAATGCTGTCGCCAGGGTTGAGCATGGCCAGCTTGCTTTTGTTTTCACTGCCGCCGCCTTTGGCTGCCACGGTAACTTCAACGGTATTGCCTGTAACCAGCTCAGTGAAGATAACGGCCGGTGTGTTGTCTTTTGTATTTTTGCGGTCAAATTGCGGGTCAGCGACAACAGAGGCGCGTAGCGTGTTGTCTGGGTGGTTGTAGCCACGGCGCACGCCTTCGTTGACGGCATCGTCAACACTGCCAGTAAAACCGTCCCAACGTACGTCCATGCCGATTTTCAAAAACACATTGACGATGCCTGTGTCCTGGCAGATCGGGCGTTGACCGGTTGCGCTCATGCGGCTGTTGGTCAAAATTTGTGCAATCGCATCTTTGGCGGCCGGGCTTTGCTCGGCTTCATACGCACGCGCCAGGTGGGCAATGTAATCCGCCGGGTGGTAGTAGCTGATGTATTGCAGCGCGGCAGCTATGGATTCAATCAGGTCGGCTTGTTTGATGATGGTCATAAGGCTTGTTTTGTGGGATAAGTTATGTTGGCGCAGCCCACTATTTTGACAGGTCAAAACCCATGACTACACGCATTGAACACGACACCTTTGGTCCGATAGAAGTGCCCGCAGACAATCTGTGGGGCGCGCAAACCCAGCGTTCACTGCTCAATTTCAATATTTCAGGCGAATTGATGCCGCGCGAAATTATTCGTGCGCTAGCGCAAATCAAGCGGTCATCTAGCATCGTCAATCACGCTTTGGGTTTGCAAAGTGAAACTGTCATGAACGCCATCGTGGCTGCGGCTGATGAAGTTATTGGTGGGCAACATGCAGACGAATTCCCTCTCGTGGTGTGGCAAACCGGCTCGGGCACGCAAACCAACATGAACATCAATGAGGTGCTGGCCAATCGCGCCAGTGAATTGATGGGTGGGCAGCGCGGGGAGGGGCGGTTGGTACATCCAAATGATGATGTGAACCGCAGTCAGTCTTCAAACGATGTATTTCCTACCGCCATGCACATTGCGGCGGTGGTGGGCATCACTGAAAGGCTGTTGCCAGCAATTCATACGTTGTGTAAAACGCTGGCAAAAAAGGCGAAAGACTTTGACGCTATTGTCAAAATTGGCCGTACGCATTTGCAAGATGCCACACCGCTCACGCTGGGGCAGGAATTCTCAGGCTACGTGGCTCAACTTGAACATGGACATAAACATATTCAATCAGCGTTGCCCCACCTTTATGAGCTGGCTCTGGGTGGTACTGCGGTCGGCACAGGACTGAACGCGCCCAAAGGTTATGCCGTTGCCGTATCTTCTGAGCTAGCTGCGCTTACCGGCCTTCCATTTATCACAGCACCGAATAAATTTGAAGCCTTAGCGTCTGCAGATGGCTTGGTATGCGGGCATGGTGCTCTTAAAACACTAGCTGTCAGTCTCATGAAAATTGCCAATGACATTCGCTGGCTGGCTAGTGGTCCACGCAGTGGCATCGGCGAGCTGCGCATACCTGAAAACGAGCCTGGCTCATCCATCATGCCGGGCAAAGTTAATCCAACACAATGTGAAGCCTTGACGATGTTGTGTGCTCAAGTGTTTGGCAACGATGTGGCAATTAATTTTGGTGGTGCGTCGGGCAACTTTGAACTTAATGTGTTCAGACCCATGATTGCGTACAACTTTTTGCAAAGCGTACGTTTGCTGGCCGATGGCGTTAACAGCTTTACTACCCACTGCGCCTCAGGCATTGAGCCTAACCGGGAACGGATAGCTGAGTTGGTGGGCGCATCGCTGATGCTCGTGACTGCATTAAACCCGCACATCGGCTATGACAAGGCCGCATTTATTGCAAAAAAAGCGCACAAGGAAGGTGGCAGTTTACGCGCTTCGGCTATTGCATCAGGGTATGTGACGGGTGAGCAGTTTGATGCATGGGTCATTCCGGCAAAAATGACCCATCCTTAAACGTCAATGCTTTTGGGCTGCAACACTCGACATCAGCTTATCTGTGTAAGCAATCGCCATCGCTGACAACAAAAATGCTATGTGAATCACGGTTTGCGCAATCAACACGCGGTCTGTGTAATTGTCTGCGTTGATAAATGTTTTCAGCAAATGAATTGAGCTGATACCAATGATGGCGGTGGCCAGCTTGACTTTCAGCACGCTGGCGTTCACGTGGCTTAACCACTCGGGCTGGTCGGGGTGATCGTCCAGATTCATGCGACTTACAAAAGTTGCATAACCCCCCACAATCACCATGATGAGCAGATTGGAAATCATGACCACGTCAATAAGTGCAAGTACGACCAGCATGATGATGGTTTCATTAAGAGTCGTTAGAGGTACGCTGGTCTTGTAGCCGATACTGCTGCCCAGAGCCTGTAAATCGGGCATGCTGCCGAAAGCTGCAGCAACCAAATGCTTGAGTTCCACCATGAAGTGCAACACGTACACCGCTTGTGCAGCAATCAAGCCGAGATACAGTGGCAGCTGTAGCCAGCGACTGGCAAAAATAAAGTTAGCCAAAGGGCTTAACGGAGGCTCTGATGGAGGATTTTTTTTGAGATCGGGCTCTTTCATATAAGTTAATTTTAATAGTCGTTTTATAAGGTTTGAGCCAGTCAGTGCTTTGTAAGAGCTATGCCGGACAGTATCATGCTTTCAAGGCAAGACAATTCAACGATAAACAGGAGACAAAATGAGCAACACCAATATTGAATCCATGCTGGTAGAGGACCGTATCTTCCCACCCAGCGCAGCTTTTGCGAAGGCTGCCCGCATCTCAGGAATGGATGGTTACAACGCGCTATGTCTCGAAGCTGACAAGGACTTTGAAGGCTTTTGGGCCAGGCTGGCACGTGAGAATTTGAGTTGGAAAAAGCCATTTACTGAAGTTCTCAACGAGTCCAACGCACCGTTTTACACCTGGTTTGCTGACGGGCAGTTAAATGCGTCGTACAACTGTCTGGACCGCCACTTGGGCACACCGACAGAAAACAAAAAGGCCATTATTTTCGAAGGTGATGACGGCAGCGTTGTCAACGTCACCTACAAAGAACTGCACGCCAAGGTCAGCCAGTTCGCAAGTGCGCTTAAGGCCATGGGTATCAAAAAAGGTGATCGGGTTGTCATTTACATGCCCATGACAGTTGAGGGTGTGGTGGCGATGCAAGCTTGCGCACGCATCGGAGCGACCCATTCGGTGGTGTTTGGTGGCTTTTCAGCCAAAAGCCTGCAAGAGCGCATCATGGACGCAGGCGCAGTAGCTGTCATTACCGCCAATTACCAGTTGCGCGGCGGTAAAGAGTTGCCGCTCAAAGCCATTGTTGATGAAGGCCTGGCGCTTGGTGGCTGTGAATCGATCAAAAACGTCATCGTGTATCAGCGCACGGCTACTTCCTGCAATATGCTGGCCGGGCGTGACAGCTTGATGCACGAGGTGGCGGCTAAGGCCGAGCCTGTTTGCGAGCCAGAATTCGTTGGTGCCGAGCACCCCTTGTTCGTGTTGTACACATCGGGCTCTACAGGCAAACCAAAAGGCGTTCAACACAGCACTGGTGGCTATCTGCTGTGGGCAAAACTGACGATGGACTGGACGTTTGATTTGCAACCGACTGATGTGTTCTGGTGTACAGCAGACATTGGCTGGATCACTGGTCACACTTACGTGGCTTATGGGCCGCTGGCAGCGGGCGCGACGCAAGTGATTTTTGAAGGAATCCCGACTTTCCCGAATGCAGGTCGCTTCTGGCAAATGATTGAACGTCACAAAGTGTCCATTTTCTACACCGCGCCCACGGCGATCCGTTCATTAATCAAAGCGGCTGAGGCTGACGAAAAAGTTCACCCCGCGCGGTCAGACTTAACCAGCCTGCGCATCCTCGGTTCAGTTGGTGAGCCAATTAACCCCGAAGCCTGGATGTGGTACCACAAAAATGTGGGTGGCGAGCGTTGCCCGGTGGTAGACACCTTCTGGCAAACCGAAACGGGGGGCCACATGATCACGCCGCTGCCGGGCGCGACACCGCTGGTGCCAGGTAGCTGCACGCTGCCGCTGCCCGGTATCATGGCGGCGATTGTGGACGAGACGGGTCACGATTTGCCTAATGGTGAAGGTGGAATGCTGGTCGTCAAGCGCCCCTGGCCGTCAATGATTCGTACGATTTGGGGCGACCCTGAGCGCTTTAAAAAGGCCTACTTTC
>JAYVEE010000098.1:0-5654 GCA_043749005.1 Polaromonas sp.
GATGATGAGCCGCCTGGAATCCTCTCGACGGTCGAATCAGCCGGATTGACGGGCGTGCCGTAATGCGGGTTCACGCCCACGCCCGAAAATGCAAATTCCACCATGGTGGTGCGACCGGCGATAACTGCCCCAGCAGCTTTTAACCGCGCCACGGCAACGCTATCAATGGCAGCGGCGGGCGAATCAGCCAGCACTGTTGAGCCAGCAGCGGTGGTCTGACCGGCAACATCAAACAAATCTTTGACGGAAACCTGCATACCCGCAAGTGGTCCAGCCTTGTTGGCCCGTATCGTTGTGGACGCCTTGCCAGGCGCATACCCAGGCATATAAACGTGGCGGCAAGCATCACTTTGCGAAACAGCGTAATCATCAATCGGGGAAACGGGATTTTCAGTCATGGATATAGATACTTGGGGTGCTACACTCTACAGCCTTGCAAGTGACAAAATGTCACCCTGCAAGCAATCGCAAATCAGCCATTCAAGGTGTTGCCGGGAAATTATTTCCTGCGATAAGCGCTGATTTTAGACACAACCTTTGGAGTATTTATTATGTCAACCACCATGCGCGAAATGCTTGAAGCCGGTGTCCATTTTGGTCACCAAACCCGTTTCTGGGACCCCAAGATGGCTCCGTACATCTTCGGTCATCGCAACCGCATTCACATCATCAACCTCGAAAAAACGCTGCCAATGTACAACGAGGCGATGAAGTTCGCCCGTCAGTTGTCGGCCAATCGCGGCACCATTTTGATGGTCGGCACCAAGCGCCAGGCCCGCGAAACGCTGGCCATGGAAGCCAAGCGTGCAGGGGTTCCTTTTGTTGACCAGCGATGGCTGGGCGGCATGTTGACCAACTTCAAGACGGTCAAGACATCCATCAAGCGTCTGAAGGAAATGAAGGCCCAGCAAGAAGCTGGTCTGGACACCATCAGTAAAAAAGAGCAGCTCACCTTCAAACGAGAAATTGACAAGCTTGAAAAGGACATTGGTGGCATTCAGGACATGGCTGCCTTGCCAGATGCCATTTTTGTGATTGATGTGGGTTTTCATAAAATCGCGATTCTGGAAGCCAAAAAGCTGGGCATTCCCTTGATCGGCGTGGTTGACTCGAACCATTCACCTATCGGTATTGATTACGTGATTCCAGGCAACGATGACTCGTCAAAAGCTGTGGCGCTGTACGCACGCGGCATTGCTGACGCCATCATTGAAGGCCGAGCCAACGCGACCAGCGACCTGGTCAAAATGGTTCAGCCTGAGAGCGCCGATGAATTTGTGGAAGTCGCAGCCGCTTAAATCAAGCTGCCTTGCGCCAGACGCGAAAAAGGGGCTCGCGTAGCCCCTTTTTTACAAGTTAAAGATATACATAGAGAAACTAAAAAATGGCAATTACAGCAAGCATGGTCGCCGAGTTGCGCGCCAAAACCGATGCACCCATGATGGAGTGCAAAAAAGCGCTGACTGAAGCTGAAGGCAATTTTGAAAAAGCTGAAGAAATCCTTCGCGTCAAGCTGGGTAATAAGGCTGGCAAGGCTGCTTCGCGCATAACCGCCGAAGGTGTTATTGCGTACCACGCCGAAAACGGCGTGGGTGCACTGGTTGAAATCAACTGTGAAACCGACTTTGTTACCAAAAACGACAGCTTTTTGGCATTCACCAACGCGGTAGCAGTGGGGATTGTCAAAAACAATCCAGCTGATGCAGCGGCAATCGGCGCTATGCCTTTAACGCTGGACGGCTTTGGACCGACCGTTGAAGACGTGCGCAGAGGTCTGATTGGCAAAATTGGCGAGAACATGTCTGTACGCCGCTTTCAACGCTTCGCAGCAAGCAAATTGGCTTCGTACCTGCACGGTACGCGCATTGGTGTGGTGGTTGAGTTCGACGGCGACGAAGCTGCTGCCAAAGACGTTGCCATGCATGTTGCAGCCATGAAACCGGTATCACTGTCTAGTGACCAGGTGCCGGCCGAATTGGTGGCTCGTGAGCGTTCAGTGGCAGCTGCCAAGGCTGCTGAAGACGCCAATGTGGCTACAGCTGCAGGCAAGCCTGTGCAGTCTCCTGAAATTGTTGCCAAGCGCATTGACGGCGGCGTGCAGAAATACCTCAAGGAAGTTAGCCTGCACAACCAGACTTTCGTTAAAAACGACAAGCAGACGGTTGAGCAGATGCTGAAAGAGAAGGCCACCACAGTCAAGTCATTCACCCTCTATGTGGTGGGTGAGGGCATTGAGAAAAAAGTTGATGACTTCGCCGCTGAAGTTGCTGCACAAATTGCGGCAGCCAAGATAGCCTGAGCTCTTTTTTCAGCCGGAAGGCCGCTAAACTTATCATCAACCCAATTTTAGAAAGCGCCCACATGGCAGCCTACAAGCGAATCTTGTTAAAACTGTCAGGTGAGTCCTTGATGGGTGACGACGCTTTTGGTATCAACCGTGCCACTATCGTGCGCATGGTTGAGGAAATTGCTGAAATCACGCATATGGGTGTTGAGGTGGCTGTGGTAATCGGTGGGGGTAATATCTTTCGCGGCGTGGCAGGCGGTTCGGTCGGTATGGATCGCGCCACAGCCGATTACATGGGCATGTTGGCAACAGTGATGAACGCATTGGCATTGGGCGACACCATGAATAAGGCCGGTTTGACGGCTCGCGTCATGTCTGCAATTGCCATTGAGCGGGTGGTTGAGCCATATGTCAGGCCGAAAGCGCTGCAATATCTGGAAGAAGGCAAAGTCGTCATTTTTGCAGCTGGCACAGGCAATCCGTTTTTCACAACTGACACTGCGGCGGCATTGCGCGGTGCTGAAATTGGCGCTGAAATTGTGCTTAAAGCCACCAAAGTTGATGGTGTGTATTCAGCTGATCCGAAAAAGGACCTGAATGCAACGCGATATACCAGCATCACTTTTGATGAAGCCATGGGTAAAAATCTGGAAGTGATGGATGCCACCGCTTTCGCACTGTGCCGTGACCAGAAGCTGCCGCTCAGGGTGTTCAGCATTTTCAAGCATGGCGCGCTCAAGCGGGTGGTTATGGGCGAAGACGAAGGTACGCTGGTGCATGTTTGACGGGCGCGTAGAGCCGTTTCTGTAGTTGATATCTGGAGAGTTTCAATCATGAGCATCGCTGAGATTAAAAACACTGCCGAGCAAAAAATGCAGCAGTCGCTGGACTCTTTTAAAAACGGCCTGACCAAAATTCGTACGGGGCGAGCCAATCCTGGTTTGCTTGACAGTGTGCAGGTCGATTATTACGGCTCTATGGTGCCTATCAGCCAGGTCGCCAATGTGTCGCTGCTTGATGCCCGAACTATCAGCGTTTCCCCTTGGGAAAAAGGCATGGGCGCGAAAATTGAGAAAGCTATTCGTGATTCAGACCTCGGTTTAAATCCCGCTGCTCAAGGCGACTTGATCCGGGTGCCGATGCCTGCCATGACTGAAGAGCGTCGCAAGGAATTGACGAAAGTTGTGCGAGGCGAGGGCGAGCATGCCAAGGTGGCGATTCGCAATCTGCGCCGCGATGCCAATGACAGCGTTAAGAAAGTGGTCAAAGACAAGCTTGCTTCTGAAGATGACGAACGCCGCTCTCAGGACGAAGTACAAAAATTTACCGACCGTTTTATCGCAGATGTTGATAAATTGGTGGTCTCAAAAGAGCAAGACATCATGGCGGTTTGAAGATTACGAGCCAGTACCGAGCAATTTATCCACAAGTCACACATGTCAGACCCCTCTGTTCCGCACCACGTTGCCATCGTCATGGACGGCAATGGTCGCTGGGCAACGGGGCGCTACCTGCCTCGTATAGCTGGCCACAAACAAGGTGTGGAGGCTTTGCGTACCTGTGTTCAGTCTTGTATTGAGCGCGGTGTGGCAGTCTTGACTGTGTTCGCTTTTTCATCTGAAAACTGGAACCGGCCAACTGAAGAGGTGTCCGGCTTGATGGAGCTGCTCGGGATGGCGCTGACCCGTGAAGTACCCCGTCTGCAGGCCAATGGTGTTCGCATGCATTTTATTGGCAACCGATTGCAGCTTTCAAACAAGGTGCAAGCAGGGCTTGCGCAAGCCGAACTGGACACAGCGCAAAACCAGCGGTTGATTTTCAACATCTGCTTTAACTATGGCGGGCGTTGGGACATCGCGCAGGCCGCACAAAAGCTGGTCAACAATGGGCAGGCTATTTCTGAAATGGCGTTGGACAGAGCCATGGCGCTGGCGCATGTGCCAGACCCGGACTTGCTCATACGCACAGGCGGTGAGCTTCGTATCAGCAACTTTTTGCTTTGGCAGTCTGCTTATTCCGAGTTTTATTTCACCAACAAGCTGTGGCCTGATTTTGATGCGCTGGCGCTGGATGACGCGATAGATTTTTTTAAAACCCGGGAACGACGATTTGGTCAAACTTCTGCGCAGTTAAAAACCCAAGCCAAAACGCATACAGACAAAGTTCACGCTGTGAGGGTTGCCTGATGCTCAGGCAGCGAGTGATCACCGCCATCATTTTATTGGCTATTTTGCTACCCGCCATGTTTTACACAACGCCTGTGCCGTTTTGTGCGGTGGCATTGGCGTTGATTGCTGCCGGTGGCTGGGAATGGGGGCGTTTAAATGCCTGCAGTTCACTAGTCAGCATCCTGCTGGGTCTGGTAATAGCTGCACTATGCGGCATGACCTGGTATGCGGGCTTATTAGGCAAGCCTTTGCCATTGCTATGGATCTTGGCTGGCGGTTCGTGGGTGCTGATGGGCGGCGCATTGCTGCGTGCTGGTGTCGCAGGCTGGCCGAAAATTCCAAGAGTGTTGCGCTTGCTTGGCGGTATGGCTGCACTTTGGCTGGCCTGGCTGGCGGTTGCGCAGGCGCGAGTGATCGGTGTTCAATTTTTACTCTCTGTGCTGCTACTGGTTTGGGTTGCAGATATTGCGGCGTACGCGGCAGGGCGCACTTTTGGTGGCAGATTTACGCGTGGCAAATTAGCGCCGGGTATCAGTCCTGGCAAAAGCTGGGAAGGCGTATGGGGCGGTATGACAGGGGTGGTGCTTTTGTCTTTCGGCTGGGTTCTGCTTGAGAGGTCTGGGTATGCCGTTTTTTCAGGTAGCCTTTACGCCCGCTTGTGGGCTCAACATGGCGTGCTGGTGATGCTGGTCGGTGTGGTTTTTCTAGCTGCCATGAGCGTGGTGGGTGATTTGGTAGAGTCTTTGATTAAACGCAGTGCGGGGGTCAAGGATTCAAGCGGTTTGCTGCCTGGTCATGGCGGTGTACTTGATCGTGTGGATGCACTTCTCCCGACTGTTCCACTGGCCATGATGCTGATTCGTTTATAGCGCGTATGAGTATCAAAAAGCAAAATGTGACCGTTTTGGGCTCCACGGGTTCGGTGGGAGTCAATACGCTGGAAGTCATTGCAGCTAATTCCGACCTGTTTAACGTGTTTGCACTGAGTGCAGCCACACAAACTGAGTTGATGCTGGCGCAATGCGCCCGCTTCAAGCCGCGTTACGCGGTCATGGCCAGTCGACCGCACGCGCTGGACCTGGCTAAAAAATTAACAGATAACGGGCTTGAAACTGAAGTATTACGGGTGCAAGGCGCTCTCGAAATAATAGCATCACATGACGATGTGGATGCTGTCATGGCAGCCATCGTGGGTGCGG